>CAYIDG010000051.1:0-5575 GCA_964362055.1 uncultured archaeon
CTCTTGGCCTCTTATTGGGTAGTAGTTGGTTGGGTTGGAGTTCTTCACCTTCGTTAACAACTCTATACGTACCAGATTGTCCAGACGCTTCCTTAATGCCTCTAAACCTATCTTTATTTGCCTGCCGTTTTTAAGCTCGCCATACAACACAGGAAAACAATACGGCTGGCAATCGTCTGGAAACCCCTTACCTGTAGAATAAAACTTTCGCAAGAGCTGGACATCCAAGAAATCCAACCTCTCGGCAAAAGAACCAATCTTATCAACATCGTCCTTCCCAACCTCTATCTCTACAGGAGCCTGCAGTAGCTCATTTTCGTTCATTAATACCATCAATACTTCAATCTCACCAAAACACTAGGCAAAATTCACCGTGGGTAACTTATACTTTACAAAAACAACATAAAAAGCAATTTGTATACACAATCATTCATATTAGACTGACTAGTTTTGTTGTTACTCTGAGCTTGTCAATCTCTATTAAACCGCAGTGGCCCTCTGGAAACCGGCCGCAATTGATAATTTTTGTGTTTCCAATGACATCCGTCCCCTTAGCTTCATGAATGTGGGAACAGATGGCTGCATCTGGCTGGTGCGATTCTATAAATTTCCTGATTGCCTCAGAACCGACATGCGCACCGCTAGGTATCAAATCAACTTTGGTATTTGCCGGAGGGGCATGTGTAATTTGGATTTTTATTTGGGCGCTTTTCACTTTCTGATATGCCGCAGACAGGCCTTCATACAGTTCATCTTCCGAAGGTTCAAATGGAAGTGAGAATGGGGTCTTTGCTCCGCCAAACCCATACAACCCCAAGCCGGCATGTATTTTGCCAAGACCATGCACACTTAAACCCTCAGTTTCAAAAAAACCAATTAGTTCTTTGTCCCAGCTGCCAGGAACAACAAACAAAGGTTTCCCAAGCGAGCGCAACTCCTCAACTACCAAAACGCCTATGTCCTTCCTGTTGAAACCCCTTGGGAAGAAACTGTCTGTAAAATCGCCTGTGCAGACAACCACATCTACCTCTAATGCAGACAAGCGCTCTATAAAGGTAAGCAAGGTTTCAACGTCGTTATGTATGCAACCAACAGCAGCTATATTCAAAAGACCACTTAATACTTTATTGCTGCTATAAATAAAATTGTTTTGATGACAAGTCAAAAAAGGAAAGGTTACAGGGTAGAAAGGAAGATTAGGCTCCTTCTGGAGAGCAATGGATGGAAGGTTGTTCGAGCCGGAGGAAGCCTGGGGGAGGCTGATTTGGTTTGTTTAAGAAAAGGGAAGTGCATGTTGCTGCAGGTCAAATCAACGAAAAACAAAACACTTTATTACTACGGCTATATGGATAACCGATTCGAGGATATACCGTTCTATTTGGTTGTGGATTTTGGTTATGGGAAAACAAGGATAATGCAACCAAAAAAAAGAATCAAAAGCACGGAAGGAACAGACCTGTCGGGATTTATTAAATAGATAAATATAAAGAAACGCATAATTAATTTGCAAGGTGATTTTTTGCCGATATTCGTTAAAGATATAATGTCCAAGCCGGTCCTCAAAATAGAGGAAAACAAAACAGTTAAAGATGCGGCTAAGAAAATCCAGGAATCCAGAAGGGGGTTTCTGGTTGTTGTCAAGGGCAACAAACCTGTAGGCGTGTTGTCGGATAGCGATATAATCGGGCGGGTTGTTGCAGAGAACCTCAAGTCGAGTAATGTAAAAGTTAAAGATGCGATGACGAAGTATTTCGTATCGATCAGTTCAGACGAGGATATCCTAACCGCAGTAAGAAAGATGAAAAAGGGGAACGTGCATAGGTTGCCTGTGATTGATGAAGGTAAAATAGTCGGTGTCATATCATTGACAGACATAGCCAGAACTTCGCCTGAAATGTTGGATCTCCTCGAGTACAGGTTGAAGATGAAAGAAACGCCGCCCGAGATAACAGAGGAGCATACCGCAGGTATATGCGATTCGTGTGACGATTATGTGGAGGACGTCAAGCGCGTTAATGATAAGTGGCTTTGTGAGGACTGCAGAGAAGACTTGGCACATGAAGGTTAATTGGTTTGATGTTGAAGAATTGAAAGTTGAACTGAGGGATACGGCTATAGTAGTTGAAGGCAAGAGAGACAAAGAGCCGTTGATAAACCTAGGGTTCTCTGATATTTTCACTATTTCAGGACAGCCTTTAAATGAAATAGCTGATAGCGTATCGTCCAAATACAGAAGTGTTCTGGTTCTTACCGACTATGATGATGAGGGGGAAAAGAAAGAACGCAGATTAACTAAACTATTCATTTACAATGGAATTAAGACATTACCTAGGCTACGGCATGCGTTCAGAAAAATTTTTAAAGTTGTGCGGGTTGAAGACATATCATCCATGCTTAAACAAATCTAAACCAATTTGCTTTCGTGCATGATGCTGTAAACAGGACCGCTTCTACTTAATTCGCTTTTTATTAGTTGGACGCTAGCAACTTGGAATTCACCACAGAAAGAATCCATACCCAACAATTTGCTCAAAGCTTCTCTTTTGTCAATTTTTCTCACTCTACACAACGTCAAATGCGGAGGCTTGACATCGCCACCAATATTTTTCTCGATTTCCCTTGATAGATGAGGGAGATAACCAGATTTGTCTATAATATCTAAAGCAATAACACGAACGTAATTGGCACTCGGAATTAATTTTATGCCGGCTACAGATACATTAAATGCCTTAAAATTTCTGCAAATGGCATCCAATTTACTTTGTATTTCATCCAATTTGACATCCTCGATTTCCCCAAGGAACGATAGTGTTAGATGCAGGTTTTCCGGTTCCACCAATTTGTAATCCATATCAAGATTTTTGATAAAACCCTGTATTTCCTGCACCTTAGACCTTAGGTTTTCTGGCAGGAATATGCCGATAAAACATCTAACCATAAAAATCTATGTGTTAAAAGCTTTAAAATATAAACACGAATATAATAATAGTGATTTTGTGGCAGAAAGCAGAGTGAGAGCAGGCGAAGTCGTCGGGAAAACCATTATAAGCGAAGAGACTGGCAGGAAATTCGGCGTTGTAAGCAATGTAGATTTTATCACAGAAAGTGGGGAGTTGTTAAACATTGTAGTTGAACAACCGTCCAAGCACTTGTCGGATCTTAACCTAAAGAATGATGAGAATGGAAGGTTACTTATACCATTTTCTTCTGTAAAGAGTATAGGCGATTTCGTCATCGTGAGCGAGAACGAGCTCATTTAAACCAAGTGATTTCTACATCATCCGTTCGCCATCTAGGCATTATTTTGTCTTTGAAGTCAGGTTCCCATCCAGAGGTATAAGCTAAGAGTCCAACCCAAGCTATCATCGCGCCATTGTCAGCCGCATATTCTTGAGGAACAACATGGAATTTAGCGCTCCTGTCTCCACACATTGTTTTTAGCATTTCTTGCAGTCTTTTATTCGCGGCCACCCCACCAACCAACAAGACCTCATTCTTGCCTGTATGAGCTAAAGCCCTTTCAGTTACTTCGGAAAGCATTGCAAAACACGTTTCCTGCAGAGAATGGGATACGTCTTCCTTGGAAGCGCCTTCTTTGAGCAATTTTATTGCAGCCGTCTGTATGCCAGCAAATGATAAGTCCATGCCTTTAACTACATACGGAAGTTCTATGTATTTCCCGGTTTTAGCCAGTCTTTCTATTTCAGGTCCACCAGGCATCGGAAGTTTCATCCCCCTCGCTACCACGTCTAAACAATTGCCAAGAGGTATATCCAGCGTCTCGCCAAAAATCCTATACCTGCCTTCTTCATATGCGATTATCTGGGAGTTTCCACCGCTTAGATATACGATAACCGGATCTTGCGCATTAACAGACAATCTACCTATCTCTATATGTCCGATTTGGTGGCACACAGGGATTAGCGGCTTGTTTAGTTCCTTGGACAGATCGATAGCAAAGTTGGCTCCGACCAAAAGACATGGGGGCAAGCCAGCCCCACAGGAATAAGCGATGATATCCACATCATTCAATGATATACCAGATTTATCGATTGCATTCTTCAACAGAGTTTCTTTGGATTCATCATGATGCTTGGCTGCATCTTGCGGAACAATACCCATTCCTAAAGGAGGTTTGTACACATCCTTTCCATTTACTAGGATATCCCCC
This sequence comes from uncultured archaeon, assembly GCA_964362055.1. GTDB lineage: Archaea > Aenigmatarchaeota > Aenigmatarchaeia > CG10238-14 > SCSR01 > JACQIA01. The sequence goes on from CAYIDG010000051.1 coordinate 4,172, forward strand.
TTTCCTGTAACTATACCTACACCAAAGGTATGGGCGCTTGATTCCACGCCAATACAGACAAAATCAGACCCTTTCATAACAACCTAGTAGTCTAGTAAAATATAAATTAGATTTAAAATATTATCTTAGCTGGATTTCATGCAAATCAACGAACTGGTAAAATATGGCATATCTGAAGAGTACATCCAGAAGTTCAGAGAAGAGAAAATATCGGAATTATACCCGCCGCAGGCTGATGTGGTTAGGAAGGGATTGTTACGGGACAGGAATCTTGTAATCTCGATGCCAACTGCTGCAGGCAAAACACTGATAGCAACTTTAGCCATCATAGAAAAACTTTCCAGACCCAAGAAGAAAGCAGTCTACATAGTCCCACTTGTGGCGTTGGGCAACGAAAAATATAATTATTTCAAAACATTTTTCAACAAAAAATACAAGGTTGCGCTTTCTGTAGGAGATTATGATTCTTCGGACGCCTACTTATCGGACTATGATATAATTGTCGCAACAAGTGAGAAGATGGACAGTTTATTGCGTCATAATGTTCCGTGGACTAAGGACATAGAACTAATTATCATCGACGAGATTCATTTGCTCAACGACCCCTCACGCGGTCCAACTCTAGAAATTCTAATTACAAAATTGAGAGAATTGTGCCCAAGAGCAAACATGCTGGCTCTGTCAGCGACAATAAAAAACGCCAAAGAATTGTCGGAGTGGCTGAATGCAACACTAATCTTGAGCGACTTCAGGCCAGTGAAATTATATCAAGGGGTTTCCCACAATTCCAAAATAGTTTTTCCAGAGAACAACCGCAGTTACCAGTTAAGCGAGATGGAGTCTGAAGAGGCGATAGTGGAAAATACATTGGATATGCAGAAGCAGTGCCTGTTTTTTGTTTCGACAAGGAGGTCAGCAGAAAGTTTGGCAGAAAAACTGTGCAAGATTGTCAAGTTTAAGCTGAAGAAAGGCGAGCATTTCCAGCTAGAAACTCTCGGAAGCGATATTGAGAATACATTAGAAAACCCGACTAAACAATGCAAGAGGTTGGCCAAATGCATCAAGCATGGCGTGGCTTTCCACCATGCAGGTCTGTTAAGAAAACAGAAGAGTGAGATTGAAGAAAATTTCCGGAGTGGTTTGGTAAAAGTCATTTGCGCCACGCCAACGCTTGCAATGGGCGTTAATATTCCAGCATTCAGGGCAATAATCAGGGATGCAAAAAGGTATTATCCCAGTTTAGGAGCGGTTTACATACCAGTACTTGATTACTATCAGATGATAGGGCGCGCTGGGAGGCCTCAATACGACGAATATGGGGAGTCGATATTGATTGCTAAAGATGAGGATGAGGTGCATGATTTAACGAGATCGGAAGAGCACACGTCTGAACTCCAGTCACGG
>CAYIDG010000052.1:0-5502 GCA_964362055.1 uncultured archaeon
CGTCGGCATACGATATCTCTACGTGACTTTAGTTAAGACGTGTGCTCTTCCGATCTAAAATATAATGGTTTTATCATCCTATAAGGAACCCATGGAGATGAATTAGTCGATAAAATGATTCTTCCTGCTCAAGTTGATTTGCCTAAATGGAAATCTATATTGTTTGATGATAAAATTATTTTTGATAATTCTTTACCTTGGAAAGATTGGTTTGAAGAATTAGGAATATCACTCCATTTAAGAAATTTTTGAAAATATGATTTAGTATTCATGTGTTCTTAAATTCTTAGTAAAGTTAAAATTAATGGGTTTAGTCCTGTGAAGAAAAGGATGCTTGGCAAAAGTAATACTCCCATGCAGTTACTCCTTCTAACTCCTAAGTAAGCGCATGACAAGCCTATCGCTGTCGATGTAAACGCAATCAGCAGACCTGGGAAACCAGTAGAAATTATTATCATGATTAATAGAAAACTAATTACCGCCAATGAGAGGAATGTGTAGTTGAATCTAACCAGAATATTTGGTATCACTCTTCCTAGATGCAGGGTTACGGGAACTACAATGCCGGATGAGAGAAGTATGACGCCTATGAAAAGCAGCATGTCGTTGAAACCTATATCAGGCAGGATTCTTTCTATTGCGACTGACGCTCCTGAACGCGGATTGGAAATCAAATAAAGTGAATTTAGGGATATGACTTCGTTGGCTGTGTTGATTCCTGATAGGGTAATTAAGAATGTTCTAGCTTCGCCCAAACCCCCTAAGTATTGCATGAATGTAGCAGCTTGAGAAACACCTACAGCTGGTAGTAGGCCGACCAATATCCCGGCAATCACGCCGAAGACTATAGATTTAGTCATGTCGAATTTGGATGCCTGTAGTTTTGAGTCTACCTGCTGCTTGGGAATTTTTGACTTTTCCGCTATAGAAGTCAGCAGAGTGCTAATCGCAAACAAACCTGCGAAAGTGGGGAATAATACATTCTGCTGTGAGACTATTGATGAATTCAGAACTAAAACACCTAACAAACCAGAAAGGAAAATGATTAATCCTGCGGATAGAATTTTCTTGAAGTGTTTTTCAGAAAACACCATGAAAAGAACTACGGCTATCAGGGTATATTGTACATACGGACGTGTAAAATGGTAGAGTGATGTGAGATGGTTACCGAAGAACAAAATAACAATGATGCTTAGTAGCAATGCCGCTATCCCGCCTACAACTGTTAAATGGATTGCCTCATATCCCCTTCCTTGCAACAACAATTTGTGACCAGGCAGGATTGAAAGGCTGTTGCTGTCGCCGTCTGGAGCTCCCAAGAAAATACTTGGCAGGAAACTGGTGAAAACCTGGGCTATTGCAGTTGATACGATAAAAACAGCTAGATAATGTGGATTTGGAATTAGAAATGTTAGAGAAAGGAACAAAGGCAAAATGTTATTGATGTGTAGACCTGGCAACAAACCTAGGATAACACCCAACAGAATTCCTAACAGGCTGAACAGAAAAATCTCAAGAAACATCATTCACCCAAAATCTTTATATCATTCAAATTCTTTGGCATAATCTGCAATCTCCCTTTGTAATTTTCTAAAATACCTGATACTGAAACTTTGCCGCTTTCATGGAAATCGTCTTCGGTAATGCCTACTTTTTCAAGTTGCTTCATGAAATCTGAAAATAATGGCACTTCGATTTTAGAACTATCGTCTGAAATTGTCAGAAACAAATGGCCGTCTTCATGCATCCTTTTACCAGTTAAGTGTCCTATCACAAGAACTTTGCGACCTTCCATGTCGGCAGTTATATCTGAGATTGGAATTTCATTTGGTTCGATGTCAATGGTTGCGATATAAATCAACACTAAACCGGTGACTGAAGACATCAAGGATGCCAAGAGCAAATAATTTTTGGAAAGCTTCATTCAACCATCTAAATAACCGGATTTGTCTACAAATTTTGACAGGATTTTAAATGACTCCCTGAACCATTTGGTATAGGCGGCTGGATTTTTGGCAACATCTTTTTTGATTTCATCCATAGTCGAATACTTTAGTTTTTCTATTTCACTTCTGTTTGGAGTCACTTTTCCGTCGTATTTTCCTACCAGCACTGCGCAATATTCGTTCTCAGAATAGCCATCGTATGCTTCGGTGTAGGTAAAAGCTCCTATTTTCTGGAGGGGGGTTGAGATGTCTAGCTCATGTTTCATACATCTCTCGGCTGCGGTATCGTATGTCTCGCCATTTCTTACATGGCTGGTGGCGGTGATGTCCCATCTATGGCCTCCCAACTTGCTTTTATTCCTGAACTGAAGCAGTACTTTGCCTTTGTTGAAAAGGAAAACTACAAATGCCCTATGCCTTTTACCTTTGCCCTTGTGGCATTCCTCTCTGGATGCTGTGCCTATTGGGTTGTCGTTGTCATCAACCAAAATCAGGGTTTCTTCCATGATATCACTTGTCGAATGCAATCTCAATTGTTTTGCCTTCAAATTCCAACTTTCCTCTGTATTTTCCATGCAGCTTGCCCATGGTCAATTTCTTTGCACCCACTTCATTCATCAACAACTGCCTGTAGCTGCTTAGCACATCATTTGTCTTATCATCAGCACTTAAACTTAGATTTATCAGTTCCCTGACGTGAAAAGCATTCTTCTTCCTTGATTCCTGTATTGCTCTTACCAGTTCTTTCACCATTGCCTCTTCCAACAAATCCTTATCAAGTATTTTATTTACCAAGACTTCGCCGAATGGCAGCTTGACTGAAGAGAATTGTCCTCTGGGTTTCTTTTTAACGGTTTTTATATTCTTTGTGTTGCAGGCGCTCAGCAGAATTTCCTTCAATTGTTTTACTGAGGAATTGATTTTTTTATTCGACGAAATTACCAAGACTTCTTTCACAGGCCATCTCAACTTCAGGTTTGCCTGGTTTCTTGCTGCTAGAGATGCCTCTACCAACTGCTTTGCAACAGACATGCTTCCTTCCAGTTTCTTGTCTATAAGTTTTTGGTTAGGTTTGGGCCAATCATGCATATGGATTGAATCTTTTCCTTTTCTCAGAGGCTTTACAACCGTTTGATAGACATGTTCTGACAGCATTGGTGTGAACGGCGCGAGAAGTCTTAGCACAGTCTCGGTTGCGGTGAATAATGCATAGAATGCGGATTGCTTGTCTTTTCCCTTGTATGTAACCCAGACTCTATCCCGGATTAATTTTATGTACCACCTTGAGAAATCGTTTAAGATAAAATTGGTGATTTCACTTGCTGCTTTGTGCGCGTTGAAAGATTTGCAGTTGTCTGTGCAGGATGCAACCAAAGAATTCAGCCTTGATAAAAGCCATTTGTCTTCAAGCTGTAGATTTTTGGGTTTGCCCTGATGCGTTACATAAGTTTTGACGAAATTAAAAGTGTTTCTTATTATGACAAAGGATTTTGCTACATCATCCAAATCTTCCCACCTGAAATAATAATCTTCCCAAGGAGCGCCAGATAAAAAGTAGAATCTTGAAACGTCTCTACCATGTTTCTCTATCAACTTTTCAGGCTCAACCACATTGCCTTTGCTTTTGCTCATCTTAGTGCCGTGAGCGTCTAGAACAAACCCGTGGAATAGGACATTGTCAAAGGATCTTCTGTCAAATGTAATAACGCTGGTTATCATCAGGGAATTCCACCAGCCTCTTATCTGGTCTGGACCCTCTAAAATAAAATCGGCAGGCCACATCTTGTTGAATAGAGTTTTGTTTTTAGGATACCCAAGTGAAGCCCATGGTGCCACGCCAGAATCAAACCAGACGTCCAAAACATCTGGAACTCTTTTCATAGTTCCTTTATTGCATTTCTTGCATATCCACTGCATTTCGTCGATATAGGGTTTGTGGAAATCTTTTGGAACTTTTGGTAATTCATCACGTGAGCCTATGACTTTGACATTCTGACAAGAATCACAAATCCATATTGGCAATGGTATTCCCCAATAGCGCTGTCGGGATATAGGCCAATCGCCCAAACTCTCCAACCAATTCTTAAATCTCTGTCCTGCCCAATCAGGAATCCAATTCAGCTTTTCATTTTCTTTTAAAAGTTTGTCTCTTATTTTGGTTACTTTGAAGAACCATTGAGGAACAGCCATCTGCAGCAACGGATAATGGCACCTCCAGCACAGGGGATAATCGTGAGTGACTTTGTCTTCGAATAATAAAGAATTCCTGTCTTTCAAGTCTTGAACAATTTCTTTGTCGGCATTCTTAGCATACATTCCAGAATATTTACCAGAGTTTTCGTCGAAAGTCCCATCAAGTTTCAATGGATTTATTGCTGGCAGGTTGTTCTTCATCCCTACATCATAATCTTCTTTACCATGTCCTGGTGCAGTATGCACTAAACCTGTTCCTTCTTCCAAACTTACATATTGGTCTGATAGAACTACACGGTGGATGTTTTTCAAGAATTTATGAAACGGTAGTATATCGGGCAATGGGTGGATATATTCTAAACCTTCAAGCTGTCTGCCCTTTAGGGAATCAACAATCTTGTAATCGGTGATGTTAAACTTACTCATCAAAGTCTCCAGCAAATCTTTGGCAACTATCAGAGTGTCATTGTTTACCTTTACTTTTACATATTCTGCATCTGGTTTAACCATTATGCCCATGTTCGATGGGATGGTCCATGGAGTAGTAGTTTGTATCAATAGGTACTCATTAGGCTTGTTTTTAATTTGGAACTTTACATAAATTGATGGGTCGGTAACCTTTTCGTATTCAATCTCATTATAAGCCACTGCAGTTTCGCAATGCGGACATACGTGGACAGAGTAAACGCCCTTGTACAGGAATCCCTTTTCAAATGCCTGCTTGAATGTGAACCATGCGCCCTCTATGTAGTCGTTAGTCAAAGTCATGTAGGGGTTGTCCCAATCCATCCAGACGCCCAGATTGGCGAATTGCTTGTTCTGGATGTCTATGTATTGTGTGGCGAATTTCTTGCATTCTTCTACAAATTTATCCACTCCGAATTTTTCTATGTCCTTTTTAGCTTTAAAACCGAATTTCTGTTCTATCTTATTTTCTATAGGAACGCCATGGGTATCGTATCCTGGTTGGTCCCAGACATTGAATCCCAGCATTCTGAAGAAACGAATGTAAAAGTCTTTGATTATTTTGTTCATCGCAGTGCCCATGTGTATGCTGCCTGTGGCGTATGGAGGTCCATCTAGGAAGTAGAATTTCTTTGCATTTTTCCGTAAAGCTTTGGTTTTTTCATAAATTTTATTCTTTTCCCAGAATTGAAAGATTTGTTCCTCTATATCTTTAGCGTTCATGAAATCACTTTTGGTAATAGATTTAAATAAAGTTTAGAATTAAAGGATCCGACAACCACTCATTGGTTTCACTTAAGAATAATTAAGATATGAAGTATTTAAGAAATTCGGCCTATTTCATGTTTTGCTACTGTAAACATTCGTATTCGTTATTGTGTTAATGAGTTATCAACAG
>CAYIDG010000053.1:0-5487 GCA_964362055.1 uncultured archaeon
TTTCATGCCTTCCTTACCAACCCTGCACTGGATGACCGGCGAATCTTTTATCCTTATCCTCACACTTTTCTTCAGGCTCTCTAAAGTTCCGCTTATGTCAGCAGTCAGTACTTTAGGCATTCTCCCACGCGGCGCCAGCAGCTGACCGAGCGATTTGCCGACCAACGGCATCAATTTCGCCTCTGCCAAAAAGAAATCCATATCTTTCACAAGGTTTTTCGCATGCCTCTTATCCTCTCCAAACCTCTCAATTTCATCAGAGCCAATGACCGTTGCATCGTCATTTTTTACCGTATCAGAAAAAATACCAACCTTCGAATCGCTTCCCCAGCCATAAGGAAGCCTGAACTCGTCATTTATTTTACTCTCAGGCTTCTTTAAATCCAACGCAGTCAATTTCACTATCAAATCGAAAGTTTGAGAAAAATTTCTTTTCTTCTGTTCCCTAAGTTGCTTGATTGCATCCGCTAATTTTTCGGCCATGAAAGACCTCCTGCCAAGGCAGTAAAAATTGATTACTAATTTTAAGTATTTAAAGCCATCAATTTATAACTGATTTTATGATTCACCATCCGGGAGAAGTTTTGGAGATATTCAGACCGACCGATTCAGATACAAAGTCAGCAGATGAAGACACACTGGCCACTTTAAGGATGTGGGACGACAATATTCTGACTTTGGTTGTAGAGCAGAAGATTTCCAGCGAGGTAAATGTCGGGGATAAAGTTTTGGTTGATTACAGGCCAGTGCAAGTGCCTAGCAATCCAAACACGCCAGTAATCGCCAAGCAGGCAATTTCAAAAGTTATCAAAGGCAAAAGAGCTGAATCCATGTGGAAGGAATATAGAAAATTTTTCGAGCAGCAAAGACAAAGGCAACAAACTGTTGTGCCAAGACCGGCTGAAAGTTACATAGGCTAATCATTTCAACAAAGAGTCAAACTTACCCTCATCAATATCCTTTATAATTTCCTTAGGTCTTTTATTCTCAATCAAAACTCCGGTAAGGCTATTTGCACTTCCAACTATTTGCTTCACCGCCGCTTTCAAATCCTTCGCTAGCATAGAATCTTTCTTCATCCTCGCTATTTTAACAATTTGTTCAAATTTCAAATCTCCAACCGATATTTTCCCTTTTGCCTTTTCCTCATCAGTAATCTTAGCCAATTCTATGCCAAGTTCCTTCTTCAGTAGACTCGCAACCGGAGGTGTTCCAACAGAAATTTCATAAGACTTCGTTTCGGTATCAATCTTAAGTTTCACAGGTACCTGCATGCCAGAATAGTCTTTTGTCTTTTCGTTTATCTCGCTGAATATTTGCCCGATGTTCAGTTTGTACATCGATAATTTTGGGGCTGTGCTCGGACCCGGCGCAGCCTTGCCGCCTTCTATAAGCAAATCTATCGTTTCCTGCCTGCCCATAAAATCACTTACCAGCCTTTTCCAAAACACGTATAAATTCCACACTAATTGTAATCGGAATGGGCACCGCTACCTCCAAAAGTTCGACAGTCAGCTCACGCTTTACCTTATCATATCTCGTCACTTTTCCTTTCTCCCCTTTGAAAGGACAGCCAATCACTTCCACCACATCACCAACATCAAGTTCAACCACAACCTCCTTGGGCTGCAGATATTTCTGTATTTGATTCAATTCAATCGGTTTTTTAATCATCCCCCTCACATGGGGTATTTGCTGGACAGCCCTTTCAACCTCTTTGACATCACCTTCCACAAACAAATATCCTTTGATTTCCTCCGGATGGATTATAGTCTGCAAAACAATCCCCTCTGCCTTGGCTTTAGATGCCATAGAATCAGCTACCAAGTTCTCCCTGCCAACTACAGTTTTTACAGTATATATCATACAATCAACCTATGAACACAGTTGAAATTAAATATAAAATAAACCCGACAATCCCAACCACGAACATTCCCATCCCGCATACCTTGGCTGTGAACATAAATTCATCCTTGTCAGGCTTTCTGGCTATCCGCAGCACGCGCATATAGTTTTCCAAAGTCTCCTTAATCTTCAATTGCATACCATCACAGAATCTATTCTACGAATTCTACACCTAAGAACTTTTCCATGTCCTTCTTTTGCTGCTTTGTATATGGCTTTTCCGGGCTGAAAATCTGGTTCGATTTGACGCCAGTTAAAACTAGAACTGTCCTAACTCCATCGCCAAGACTCTTGTCCACTTGCGCGCCCCAAATTATCTTCGCCTCCGGGGATATTTTAGACGACACCATCTCTACAATCTGCTGGGCTTCCCTCACGGTTATGTCCTGCCCGCCCACAACATTTATCAGAGCCCCGCTCGCGCCATCAATATCCACAGATATCAGAGGATTGTTCAATGCCCTCTCAACAGATTCGAACGCCCTGTTTTCTGTATCGCTTTCACCCATTCCAATCATCGCCAATCCGCCGTCATTCATCACAGCCCTGACGTCTGCAAAGTCAAGATTTACCAGCCCAGGTTTAGTCACCAATTCAGTTATCCCTTTGACAGCATTTACCAAAATCTCGTCTGCAATTTTAAATGCAGTAGTAAGAGACACGTCCGGAACAATTTCCAAGAGTTTGTCATTAGGGACTACAATCAACGTATCTGTAACACCAACCAATTTATCCAACGCTTCTCGAGCATTTTTCATCCTCTGTTTTCCTTCCATTACAAACGGCAGGGTCACAACAGAAATAGCCAACGCGCCCATTTTTTTAGCTATATCCGCTACAACTGGTATACTTCCACTCCCAGTTCCCCCGCCAAGTCCGCATGTCAAAAATACCATGTCAGCTCCTTGCAGGGCCTTTTTAATCTCATCCTTGGTTTCTTTCGCCGCCTCCTCGCCGATTCTCGGGTCAGCCCCCGCCCCCAGCCCGGCAGTCAACTCCCTGCCAATCAAAATTTTCTTATGCGCATCTGTATACAACAAATCTTGCGCATCGGTATTAACCGCAACAGTCTCAGCACCAAAGATGCCAAGCTGCATCAGTCTTGTCAGGGTGTTATTTCCTGCCCCGCCGCATCCAACAACCTTTATCTGCGTCTTCCTACTTTCCAACAGCTGCCTCAATTCTTCATCAGAATCAGAATGCTTCTCAAGCCCCTTTTCTGTCAGCTGCTTAACTCCCATTCAAACCCCTGAAATATAATTCACAAAATTAACCATAAATGTTTTAGCTACTTGCCATATTCGTACACAAATCTAACCTTTTCAATGGCAACCCACTTCATTATCACATCAGACACCTTTTCCTTTACTCTGGTTGGGATTTCCTTATTGTCTTTGAATTTAATCTCAGCAAGTTTATCCGCAACTTTAACCTCCATATCATCCCTGCCTGTATTCGTGAAATAAGTTACAACACCCATGACTTTTTCAGAATCGTCTTTAATTTCCGCTTTGATTTCAATTTCATATTCCAGTCTCTTCCCAGCCAACGGATGATTGAAGTCAACTCTAATCCTGCCTCCATCACCGCTTATAACACGCCCATTCAAGCCATTGATTGTCACGTAACTGCCTGGATTAGGGTCTATGTTCTGCTCCTTGAAAACAGACAGAGGTATAAGCCTGATGAGTTCCGGCTTTCTCTCGCCAAACCCCTTTTCAATAGACACTTCAACAGTTTTTTTATCGCCGACATTCATCTGCAGCAAAGCCTCGTCCAATCCCTTCAAAACAAAATCACCGCCGACAACCACAGGAATCGGCCCGTATCTGGCATTGGGATTGTGAGTGCCCTCCTTCTTTGCCAAATCCTCACTAGTCAAATCAAATATCTCCCCGGTATCCTTTACCTTGCCAACATAATCTATGTATACGAAATCCCCCTGTTTCATCAAATCAGCTTTTAAATTTTACTGTAATTATGCAATTAAGCATTTAAGTTTAACAACTGGTAGGTTATTCATGGTTTTTGGTTTGGATGAAAAGAAAAAAGAGGACTGGAAGGAGCTTCTGACTCCAGAATCCAGGCAAACTTTGATGAATATCATTGACGGAGCCAAACGGCATAACGGCGCTTATTCTCAGGCAGATGATATTAAAGTCGCACAATTGTGGTCTGCTTTGGTGGAGATGAGGAATGAATTGGATGATGTCAGGAAAACTTTGGGAAGATTGGAAGAGCCTTGGAGAGCCATCGTAGGAATTGGGGATGTAGAGAAGAGGAAGACAGTTGAAAAGTTGGTTGAGGAATTGGTTAAGCCGGCAGATGAGGAAACTAAAGATGCCACCAGAAAGCTTGTTGACAGTTTGATGCGATTCTAGACTTTTTTAATCCCACCGCAAATTCTGCAAAATCCTGATGGATTGAAGCATTGATGGCAAACTCTGCTGCCACAGGCTCGACATGAAATCAACGCCGGGGCATTCCTACCGCAAGACATGCATTGCCCGCCTAACGCCATATAATCACATTTGTGCAGGGGGTAAGTTAGAACTCGATTTAAGGTTGCACTTTCTTCCTACCATATTATGATTGTATAGTATTATATCATTTCAATTATTTAAGCATTCAATCAATCAATTTCTTTTCTTTCAAAAATTCTATTAATGAATTATAACTAGCAAAAATAGTCCCTTCAATCATCATGTTTTCTAATATCGAATGTTCTATATCTGTCATCTGAATTTTAAATTTCTCTATCAGAGCGATGCTACCTTCTTCTTTTTGAGCCTTAAAATAGGCTTTAGTTCTACCATAGCCGTTTCTTCCTAGATAGATGCATCGTTGCTTTGACAGACTACACAATGCTTCATATACCTCAGAATATCTCTTTCTTATGTCATTAAGAATAATAGTAAAGGGTGTTGCTATTTTTGATGCTATAAGGATTTTTGAGGGTAGATTATTAGAGGGGTTACTATTACTACTAATATACCGCCGAGCTTCTTCAAGTTCTTCTTTACTAAATGACTTGACTAGTTCTGCTTGAATTTGATAGTCATTTAAGCCGAGTTCTGCTAATTCTTTAATTCTGCCTTCGTAAGTTTCTACCAGTAGTCTAAGATTAAAATCATCCATAAAATCACATCAAAACTTTTACTCCGTGAAAAGGAATAATTTTTAAAACACCCCTTTCCTCAAGTTCGCAGAGAATTAACCTAGCTTCATTTTTAGATTTTTTGAGCAACGGACAAATCTTTTTGTAAATTTTGGGAAATGGGATGATAGTATTTTTTCCGTATAAATTTAGCTCGTTGATAGCAATGTAAGAAATATTGACCTCTTCTTTATTATCCATAGAATTCATTTAGTATCACCTTTGACACTAGAAGCTGATTTTTCAGATGATGTTTCTAGATACCACTCTCCTAACAATTTCGTCCACACTGGTCTGATTTCATTCTTTATCAAATTTAACACCCTTTCTAATTTGCTCAACAGCTATTGGAGTTATTACTTGATTTGCTCCGACTTTCTTCATTCGAATCATGCCATAAGAACCCATTTTCCGTAAGGCGTATA
>CAYIDG010000054.1:0-2534 GCA_964362055.1 uncultured archaeon
ACTACTTGGTCCTCCAGATGTTCCACAGTCGGATGGACAAGATGTAGTAGTCTCTCCACTGCCGCATACCTTATCCCCGCAGTATCCCCCTGTTGTACCAGTACACGCACTCGCTTGGTAAACATTGTAACAGCAATAACCGCCATAATAACTCCCACCACCGCAATTACATCCGGCTGATGGTATTGGGCCGTCACTACAAGGATTGGTTAACCCGCCTGTTGGTGTTGGATATGAATATACTGGTGTAGTTCCACAATCAGTCGGACAACTTATATACGTTTCACTCCCACTACATACCTTATCCCCACATGTTCCTGATGTTGGTGTTGGATATGCATAAGCAGGTGTCAGGTAAGAAGTACTAGTTTCACACGTATATCCTGTTACACATCCGTTTGAATCATAATTAGTATGTAAATTTTGTCCTGATGCACATGTCGGTGCCGTAGGTGCAGTCGGACATGTTGTTATTGGTGTTGGATATGCATAAGCAGGTGTTGCATATGGCGTTGGATATGAATATGCTGGTGTCGGGTAAGATGGTGTAGGATAACTACTAGTTAAACATGTATATCCTGTTACACAACTGTTGGCATCATAAGTAGCTTGCCAGTACTCTCCAGATGCACATGTCGGCGGTGTTGGCGCAGTAGGACATGTTGTTTGAGCAACAACTACAGACGTTAAAGATAATAAAGAAGCTAAAATTATGGAAAATGTGAAAATTATGGTAACTTCAAGCCTCTTCATACAGTTACACTTATAAGGATTTTGGTTTTTGTTTAACTTAAAAACATATGCCTTAATTAGATTCCAGCACTTTTCCTTAAAATGTCAGCTTTGTCAGTCTTTTCCCATGTGAAATCAGGATCATTTCTTCCAAAATGGCCGTAGCAAGCGGTTTTTCTATAGATAGGTCTTACCAGCTTCAGATTTGGATTATCGCCCTAGGCCTCATGTCAAAGTTCTTCTTTACTATCTCCACAAGCTTCTCATCACCAATCTTTCCAGTACCGAAAGTATTAACCATCACAGAAACAGGATTTGCCACACCAATAGCATATGCAATCTGTACTTCAGCCTTGTCAGCCAAGCCAGCCGCAACAATATTTTTAGCAATATACCTTGCCATGTAACTCCCAGAGCGGTCGACTTTACTTGGATCTTTCCCTGAGAAACACCCACCACCATGAGAACCAACACCACCATACGTATCAACAATAATTTTCCTCCCAGTCAACCCTGTATCTGCTAAAGTACCGCCGATTACAAACCTTCCTGTCTCATTCACGTAAAATTTTGTATTGGAGTCAAGCATATTTTTAGGGATGATGTGTTTTATTACCTGTTCTATGATATCCATCTTTACCTGCTCGCTCGAAACATCTTCTGAATGCTGAGCAGCAATGACTACAGTATCTATTCTTACCGGCTTCCCGTTATCATATTCCACCGTCGCCTGTGATTTTCCGTCAGGCAATAAATAGGGGATAATATTCTGTCTTCTGCAGTCTGCTAGTCTTTTCACCAGTTTGTGAGCCAATGTTATTGGCAAAGGCATCAATTCGGATGTTTCGTTTGTTGCGTAACCAAACATCAATCCTTGGTCGCCAGCACCCTGTTCATGATTCTCAGTCTGGTTAACGCCCATTGCTATGTCAGGCGATTGTTCTTCGATAGATGTTAAGATGCCGCAAGTATCCCAGGCTATCCCAGTTCTCGCATCGTTACAGCCTATCTCTTTCAAAGTTTGTTTGACCACCTTTGGAATATCGACATATGTGGATGTGGTTATTTGTCCAGTGACTATTACTGTCCCCTGCATTACCAAAGTTTCACAATCAACTCTCGCATTTGGGTCTTTCGCGAATATAGCATCTAGCACTGCATCTGAAATTTGGTCAGAGACTTTATCGGGATGCCCTTCAGCTACACTTTCTGACGTAAACAAATGTCTTCCCATGATTGCCACTTCATAGGAGATTTTAATTATATATATTTATAGTTTAAGATTATAACTGCTAGTTATGTTGATTTCAGGAGCTTATATCAAGGAGTTGAGAGAAAAATTAGGATTGACTCAGACTGAGCTGGCAGAAAAAGTTGGAATCACCCAAGCACACATAGCAAAGATAGAAAACAACAAAGTGGATGTAAGACTTTCGACGATGAACAAGATACTCTCTGTACTTGAGACAGGAAAGTACAATCTCAGATGCAAAGACATAATGGTCAAAAAAGTAATTTACGTTTCCCCTAACGACAACACCAAAAAAGCAGTCAAGCTAATGAAATCCTATGGCATATCACAATTGCCGGTATTGAAAAATGGCATATCTGTTGGCAGCATAAATGAAACTACAATAATCCAAAATTGGAACAAGCCTGATGCCCGCATCAAAGACATAATGGAAAAATCATTGCCGTCAGTAGACGCCGATGAGACAATCGATACAATAAAATCTCTGCTTCAAACATTTTCTTCAATACTTGTTTCAGAGAAAGGCAAAGTCGTCGGCATCATAACTAAA
>CAYIDG010000054.1:2544-5462 GCA_964362055.1 uncultured archaeon
AATCTGATTTGTTCAAGTTGATAAAATAATTCATCCGATGTAGCTTACACTCGACCTATCAAAATCAGGAATAATTTCTATTCTCATTTCATCAGAAGGCTGCCAACCCAGTGTTGAATACATTACTTCAGGGAAAATTCTGTTGAAATCTTTAGCAATCAATGCTATAGGATGATTTTCACCAAAAGCCTTCTCACTTATGATTGCTGTAATTATCCTGTTTTTCCTTTCGTCCAGAATTCCTATCGTGTGCAAATACTCGTGCAATAAAATATGAAAACAATATGCCTTGTACAAATGCGGTTTAGTTGCTTCAACAGCCCTCATAGGCGTTTTGTTCATAATTATTAAATTCGACCCAACAGGATAGAATGCACCGACAAAAAACCTAGGCTGGCCTCCCAATTCAGACAACCCAAGCATCAATCCACTTCTCCCTTTTCCTAAAAATTCCTTTACAACAGACTTGACAACATCAAAAATTTCCGACAGATCTTCCACTTTATCCAATTCCTTTGAATAATTCATATTTTCATCCTATGTATGTCGGCCTCAATTCATCCTTTTCCTGCATCTTCTTCTGCCTCTCTACAAACTTGCTGTAGTAGGTTACAACATCTTTCGGAATGCTTGGCGTCATTCTTCTCATCGCTTCTTCAAAATGCTTCATCTTCACCTCTTTTGATTTGCTATCTTCCCTCAAAGCGTTCATCGCAGCCTCCCTGCAGACAGCCTCTATATCAGCCCCGCTAAAACTTTCAGCTTTCTTAGACAACTCTTTTAAATCAACATTCTTCAAAGGCATATTCTTTGTATGAACTTTGAAAATTTCCAGCCTAGACTTTTCATCCGGAGGCGGCACCAAAACAAATCTATCAATCCTACCAGGTCTAAGCAATGCAGAATCAACCATGTCGGGCCTGTTGGTTGCAGCTATCACTACTACACCTTTCAACTCTTCCAATCCAGACATTTCTGTCAATAACTGGGAGACTATGCTCTCTATCGCATGGCTGCCGGTATACGCCCCTCTCTTTGGAACCAACGAATCAATCTCATCCAGAAATATAATCGATGGCGCAACCTGCTTCGCCCTTCTGAACAATTCCCTAACTTTTCTTTCGCTCTCACCTACCCACATGGTAAGCATCTCAGGCCCTTTGACTGAAATGAAATTCGCACCAGATTCATTCGCCACAGCCTTTGCCAACAAAGTCTTACCTGTACCAGGCGGACCATAAAGCAAAATCCCTTTTGGCGGTGTTATTCCCATCCTTTCAAAAGCTTCCGGTGATTTCAACGGCCATTCGATTATTTCCAGCAATGCCTGCTTCACCTCTTCCAAACCACCGATATCACTCCACTTGACTTTTGGAATTTCCACCAAAACTTCCCTCATTGCTGACGGCTCAACCATCTTCAAAGCACTTTCAAAATCATCTTTGCTCACCATCAATTTCTCCATCACTTCTCTCGGCAATTCCTCCTCGGCTTTCCACTTGATTTCAGGCAACACCCTTCTCAATGCACTCATCGCAGCCTCTTTGGCAAGCGCCCACAAATCAGCGCCGACATAACCATAAGTTATGTCAGCTATATGCTCCAAATCCACATCCTTTGTCAGGGGCATGTTTCTTGAATGTATTTTCATAATATCCAACCTGCCGTTTCTGTCAGGAACAGGAAATTCTATCTCCCTGTCAAACCTTCCAGCACGCCTCAATGCTTGGTCAACACTATTAGGCCTGTTTGTTGCAGCTATTACAATTACCTTCCCCCTTTTCTTCAAGCCATCCATCAGCGTTAGCAATTGCGATACAGTTCTTCTCTCAACCTCGCCGGTAACCTCTTCTCTTTTGGGTGCTATTGCGTCTATTTCATCGATGAAGATAATGGTCGGTGCGTTCTTTTCCGCCTCCTCGAAAATTTTCCTAAGGTTCTCCTCCGTTTGACCATACCATTTCGAGAAAATTTCTGGGCCTGATATAGAAATGAAATTCGCCCCCGATTCATTCGCCACAGCCTTAGCCAAAAGTGTCTTCCCAGTCCCAGGCGGACCATACAATAGAACACCTTTCGGAGGCTCTATTCCCAGTTTCTCAAATAATTCTGGATGTCTCAATGGCAGTTCAATAATTTCCCTGACTTTGTGTATAATTTCCTTTATCCCACCGACATCTTCGTAAGTTACAGAGGGCACAGCCCTTTCTTCCAGTTTCATTGATTCCGGCAGCTCAGCCAAAATTTCCAAATCTGTAGTTTCACCTATCCTGATAATTCCTGATGGATCTGTATTCGTTACTACGAACCTAGTCTCTCCTGGGAAAGGTGTGAAGAAGAAATCCTCCAAATCCATGCCGAAAAAATCCTCGAAGATGCTACCACCTCGAGGAGGTCTTCTCCTAACCACCGGAGATGGGATGATTATATCGCCTTTTGCAACAGGACGCATGAAAATGTTTTGTTTTATCAAGTTTGGAGAAATGTGAATTATTATCCCTTTTTCTGCTGGCGCGATTGTAACTCTCTTAGCTTCCTTTGCCTCAGCCTTCCTTATCTTTACAAATTCGCCAACACCAGAGCCACAATTCCTTCTGGTTATTCCGTCCATTCTGATGATGTTCAAGCCTACGTCAGCCGGATAAGCACGGACAGCAATTGCCCCAGTCTTTTTATTACTTTCAATCTCTACTACATCACCCTCTTTCAACCCGAGTTTTGTCATTGTGTTGGAGTCCATCCTGACAATGCCTCTACCCGCTTCTTCTCTCGCTGTTAGTTCACCGACTTTAAGTCTAATGTCTTTGTTTTCCATCATTTCACCTTATCCAAAATTTCATTGATTTCCGGGCGCCTACCTTCTTTATGCTTAGAAAAAATTAGCTGGTTATCGACATATACATCTAAAATCCCATTCT
>CAYIDG010000055.1:0-5370 GCA_964362055.1 uncultured archaeon
GATTCTACAAAGGGTTTTTGGATGCGTTGAAAGCAGGAACATCGAACATGGACACTTTGATAGCTATAGGAACATCGGCGGCATGGGTTTACAGCAGTTTGGTTGTATTCTTCCCAACCATCTTCCAAGGCGAAACATACTTCGATGCATCTGTGCTGATTATCACCTTGATTTTAACTGGTAAATTTTTGGAGGAGATAGCCAAAGGAAAGGCATCTGCTGCAATCAAGAAACTGATGGGATTGCAGCCTAAGACTGCAAGAATAATTCGTAACGACAATGAAGTGGATATACCGATAGAAGGTTTGCTTGTTGGGGATATTGTTGTAGTGAAACCAGGAGAGAAGATTCCTGTTGATGGTATAGTTGTTGATGGCCATTCTTCTGTTGACGAGAAGATGATTACAGGGGAAAGCATGCCTGTTGGTAAGAAAGCAGGTGATGAAGTCATAGGAGCAACGATAAACAAATCAGGTTTACTGAAAATCAAAATCACAAAAGTGGGCAAGGATACAGTACTGGCTCAAATCATCAAAGTCGTCCAGGATGCATTAACCGTCAAAGCGCCTATACAAAGATTGGCAGATAAGGTTTCTTCTTATTTCGTCCCAACAGTAGTAGCTATAGCTATAATTTCGTTTTTTGTATGGCTTTATGTAGGGATGGGATTTATTTTTGCTTTGACGATATTCATCACAATTCTAATCATCGCTTGTCCGTGTGCATTAGGCGTAGCAACACCAACTGCAATTTTAGTTGGAACCAGTCTGGGAGCCGATAATGGGATATTGATTAAAGGTGGTAAGGTACTAGAGACAGCTCATAAATTAACAACAGTTGTATTCGACAAAACAGGCACTTTGACAAAAGGAAATCCAGAGGTTACAGACTTAAAACCTATTGGCAGAACCGATGCAGATAGTCTGTTGCGATTGGCAGCCATAGCTGAAAAGGGTTCTGAGCATCCTTTGGGGGAGGCGATAGTAAGGAAAGCTGAAGAAAAGAAGAGTAGAATTCCCGATGGTAACAATTACGAGACTGTAGCTGGAAAAGGCATCAGAGTAAGCTATCTCAACAAACCAATCTTTGTTGGCAACAGACTTTTCATGAAAGAATTAGGATTTAAGACCGAGGAATTGGAGTTGGATATACAGAAACTGGAGGAACAAGGTAAAACCACGGTTATTGTTGCCTTTGGAAACAGAATTATCGGTCTTATAGGAATAGCCGACACGGTAAAGCCCTATTCTAAAGAAGCTGTTCAAGTGCTTAGGAAGATGAAGATTGATGTCTGGATGGTTACTGGGGACAATGAGAGAACAGCTAGAGCCAT
This sequence comes from uncultured archaeon, assembly GCA_964362055.1. Classification (GTDB taxonomy): domain Archaea; phylum Aenigmatarchaeota; class Aenigmatarchaeia; order CG10238-14; family SCSR01; genus JACQIA01. Next base: position 1,334 of record CAYIDG010000055.1, read on the forward strand.
AGCCAAGGAAGTCGGGATTGAAAATGTCATGTCAGAAGTTTTACCGCAGGACAAGGCAAAGAAGGTGAAAGAACTTCAGGAAAAAGGTTATAGAGTGGCTGCTATAGGCGATGGGATTAACGATGCGCCTATGCTGGCCCAGGCGGATATAGGAATTGCTATAGGTTCTGGAACTGATGTGGCGTTGGAAACAGGGGATTTGGTTTTGATTAAAGACGATTTGAGGGATGTGGTTACTGCGATAGACTTGAGCAGGTATACCATTAGAAAGATAAAGGAGAATTTGTTTTTGGCATTTGCTTATAACACAGCTGGTATCCCGATTGCTGCTGGATTGTTGACGATAATTATTCCTGGTTTCCTGTTAAATCCGATAATTGCTGGGGCGGCGATGGCTTTCAGTTCCGTATCTGTGGTTGGCAATGCTTTGTTGATGAGAAGGTATAAACCGAAGATAAAAATGTCATGAAATCAAATATTAATTTATGAAAGGTGCTGTTTCTGCCATTATTCTTCTTTTAACAGCCGCAGTGATTGCAGGGTTACTCGTTTATAACTACTCTACTCCAGTTGAAAACCCAACACTGCAAAGAACCATAACAGGCAGAGCTATTTCTGACATACCATCCACAGCACCATCCGTATGTATATCCTATCATAAAGACAATGGGGATACAGTATGCGATGATTCTGAATACGAATGTCCTAAAGGTACTTTTGTGGTATCGGGTCCTTATCCCAGTGTCCCTGAATGCAACGAATGCCAGACAGGAGGATTCGATTGCTCACAAGCTGCAATAACTCCAACCGCATCATCTATAAGTAAAAATTGTAAAAACCTCAAAGGCAGTTGTGCAGGAAAAATATGCGGGAAATACTACAATGCTGTTGACAAATGCGGATGCGATGACCTGTGTGAGACCTATAATGATTGTTATCCAGATTATCTGAGTTTTTGTAAAAGTAAAGTTTCCCAACCTTCTGTATCTCCAACACTAACATCCAAATGTGCAGATTATGGGAAACCAGATGACAATATTTGTGATGCTCCTGAGGACCATTGTAACCTAGGTTACTTTAAAGGAACGTCAGCACCCGGATGCAATGAATGCACTACTGGTAAATGGATTGATTGTAAGGTCATTTGCAATGAAGATTCCTGTATAAATTTGGCAAGTCTTATTGACCATGCCTATATAGAAAGGCCTTTAGAAACAGTCCCTGATAGTTATCTTACTGGTGCGGCAGTTGCAGTGCCAGAACTAAAACCAGAATTTTTTGTGCAGCCCATTCTTTTTGTTCCTAAAGATGTTCAAGACTACCCCAGCAGTAAGTATTTTTTAACTCCCAATGACCCCTTGTTGAAAGACCCTTTAATCAAGTCTTTGAATGAGCAAATTGAAGCCACTAGAAATTTCTACAAAGAACAGATTGGTAAAACATTCGCAGTTCAAAGATTTGTTATTGTTAGAGGTGACTGGACTTCAGAAAAGTATCTCTGCGATAACTTTAATCAAGTTAAGAACGAGTTTGAATGGATTTGTAAAAGCTCTAATCTTAAAATTAATATAATGGGCGAACTTATTTTTAAGAAAGGACTTCACTATAACCCTCTACGAATCGACTTAATATTTGTTGCAGAGCCTGCTATTGCTGGTGGTGTTGCAGCATCTATTGGCATACCGTTTATTTTCAGCAAACCTAAGTTTGTTGGAAATCAAATACTTGGGACTAACTGGGCTATAGTACATACAGCTTTTACAAAAGCAAGTATTTCTGGATGCGATTCTCTAAAAGATTTAACTTATTATGAAAGTGGCAGTGATAAAGCTAATGCCAAAGAGTTTTGTAACATAATCGTAGAGTTCTTCACAAAACTTAGTCAAATTAATGAAAATTTTGATGGAAAGTTAGGGTTAACGGCCATGAATATGAATACTATTATTCATGAGCTTGGGCACCAATTTGGCTTACCGCATCCAGATGAGAAACAAATAACTTTAGAGTATGGATACTATTTCTCTGAGGAGTCGAAAGAATATAAAACTAGTCCGATGGGAGGTGGTATACTTGGTTCAATAGCTGGTATTATAGCTGGCGAATTTACAGGATTCCAATATGGATTTTTACCAGAAGAAAGGGAAATACTGTTAAATAGCCCCTTCTTTAAGTCTAGTCAACCTCAATAAAAGGTTAAATACAAACCAGTTAATTATTGCTAGTTATGGTAGACAAGGAAGCTGTGATGAAGGAACTTGAGAAAGTAGTTGATCCAGAGATAGGTGTACCTATAACCGAGATGCAGCTAGTAGATAATGTTGATATCCAAGACGGCAACGTATCTGTAGAGTTCCACATAACAACCCCCTTCTGCCCGCCTGTGTTTGCCATCAAGATGGCCATGGACATCAGGACTTTAGTTTCTAAGCTATCAGGCGTAAAGTCAGTTAATGTTAAGGTGAACGGCCATTACATGTCCGAGAAGATTAATGAACAGGTTAATGCCAATAAACAAACCTAAATAAAGAAAAAAAGAAAGCAAAAAATCTAGCCTCTATCTTCCGTGTTCGTATACTGCCTTTAATGCTACGATTACAGCAGCAGGTGCTACGAAACTAACGATGTTTATTAGCACTGCGTTTACCACACCGCCAACTACTGGAAGTGTTTGTAAACCAGCTGTACCGGCAACTAGCAAAGCTACCGAAGCTAGTAAGAAACTGTGAGTTTCCTTAGCTCCGATGTTAATCAATCCTACTAGGATTCCTAGGACTACCAACACCAAGCCTACTAGATTACCTGGCAGTACACTCGGGACAAGACCTACTAAGACAGCTAATACAACACCGCCTATGAAGGCCCATTCCCCGACCTTTGATACGTCTTCATTTTTCTTTGCTGCCATTTTTATCTACCATTAATTTGGTTCTACAACATAATAAAAAGATAACTATTTAAGCTTTTAGTCACTTGACGATGGTAACTAACTTGAGATGTGAAACTCGTCAAACTCGCCAGTATAGTCCTCTTCCGTCACATCAACCCTCTCTACTGTAGAGCCTATGGTTCCCTTCCTGCACCAGCTAAGCACTTTATTTAGGTTATCCTCCTCGCCTTCAAACACAGCCTCCACACTGCCATCAGCGGTGTTCCTGACCCAGCCCTTGACATCAGCCTTCTCAGCCATTTTCGCAGTGTTATGCCTGAACATCACGCCTTGCACCTTGCCGTGGATGACCACATGGTATCTTTTCCTCATTGAATCACCCGGAACCGGTAAAATCTTATCCCGCTAAACATTTATCTTGTAAAACTAGTAAATTAAATGCTAGCTATGACAAAAGTCATTCTGGTAAAGACGCAGTACTGCGTATATTGCCCCGGTGCATCTAGGCTTTGGAATGAGCTGAGGACTGAGCATAGGTTTGACTATGAGGAGGTTGATGCTGCAACGCCGAAGGGGCAGGATTTGGTGATGAAATTCAACATCATGGCTGTTCCAACGACAATAATAGAGAAGAATGGCAAGCAATCTGTAGCGTTCATAGGCATTCCGCAAAAGGAGAAGGCTGTACAGGCGGTAGGTTAGATGGCCAAAGCAAACATCACCCAGCTGATATTTGAATGTCATGTGTGTAAAAGCATTTACAAGCAGCCGGGCATGTGTAAGGAATGCGATTTGATTTTAAAGCCTAAGGCTGCCTGATTTTTAATTCCTTTGATATAGATATAATTGGTTGGTATAATGCTGTTGAAAGACAAGACCGCTATCATCACTGGCGCCAGCGGTGGTATTGGAAGTGCTACTGCATTGGAGTTTGCCAAGGAAGGCTGTAAAGCCATAGGCGTGCACTACTCGTCATCAGAAGCAAAGGCTATAGATATCGTGAAAAGGATAAAGGAATCGGGTTCTAATGCTGTTGCATTGAAGGCAGACATTTCCAAGGCTTATGAGGTAAAAGCCATGATCCAGAAGTTTGTCGAAAAATTCAAGAAGATTGACATTATTGTTGCATTCGCCGGATATCCTGCCACCA
>CAYIDG010000056.1:0-5317 GCA_964362055.1 uncultured archaeon
TAACATTTTATATCGATCACGGCCAACAGGAGAAATAGCAAAGCATTCCGAGTCTGCAAGGATATTCGATTCTATATCTATGCATACTGGCATGACAAGACCAGAATTTAACCAAGAATTAAACGAAAAGAAATCAGTACTGGATTGGCTTGTAAAAAGCAAGGTAAACGCAATAAATGACATTGGACTGATTGTTGCCAGATACTATTCTGAGCCTGATATAGTTCTTAACGCCATCAACGGAAACAAAAATCCGAAAATTGTTTTGGGGGCTGAATAGACATGAGGATCCCATTTTGTCCAGTGCCTTTAAACAGAGCCAAAAAAATTTCAAAACCTTTCTACAGGTTTACAAGACGCCTTGCAACATCAAAATTGGAATACGAATTAAAGGTAGCCGAGATGGGCTTAAATGCAAGGGAGTATGCAGCAATTACAGTATTCAGCTCTGTTTTCAATTCCATTCTTTCTCTCCTGATTTTATTTGGCGCAAGCATTTTATTTGTTTCTGCTGCTGAAGCTTTTGTGATAAGCTCCCTGTTTGCAACAATTATATTTTTTATGGTATTTGTTTATCTTAGAACTTATCCCAGAGTCAAGGTCAGGAAAAAAATTATAAATCTTGAAAGAAACCTGATTCACGCCGTAAGGCACATGTATGTCATGATTAGGTCAGGTGTATCAATATTCGATTCTATTGTTTCGGTAGCAGGCAGCAAATACGGAACCACTAGCAATGAGTTTGCAAAAATAGTTAATGAAGTGAATTCTGGCAAATCTCTAGAAGATGCACTTGAAGAGGCTTCGATAAACAATCCATCGTCTTTTTTCAGAAGGGTTATTTGGCAGATAATTAACGGCATAAAAAGCGGTTCAGATATTTCAGACATTATGGAATCCAACACTGTTTACCTGTCTAATGAACAAAGGATAGCAATTAAAAAATACGGAGCTCAGCTGAATCCTTTAAGCCTTATGTTTATGATGTTCGGTATTGTTATTCCTACTTTAGGCATAACATTTCTTATAGTTCTATCAATACTTTCAGGCTTTAATGTAACGGAAAATATTTTGTTAGTGCTTCTCGTGTTTTTGCTAACATTCCAATTCATGCTGCATGGAGTTGTGAAATCTAAGAGGCCGAGCATAATATGACAAGACATCTTGTAGGCGAATTCAAGAAACTTTTTATTTACGCAAATCTTGGTGCAAAGCCTAAAAAATTATTCAGATATACATTTATTTTTATTCTAATAGCCTCGATAGCTGTATCTGCTATAGTTTCAATTATATTCTCCTTGCCGCTTGCAGTTCTAACATTATTTTCTGTATCCATTTTCATTTTGTTTTTAGTAATTTTCTACCTGTGGCTTAGCCTGAGGGCCGATAAGATTGCAAGAGAGATAGAGAATGTCTTGCCAGATGCCCTTCAACTTATGGCCATGAACCTAAAAGCCGGGATGACTGCGGAGAAGGCTATACTACTGGCAGCCCGCCCTGAGTTCGGGGTGGTGTTCGAAAATGAATTGCTAAAGGCTTCGAAAGAGGTTTTAGGTGGAAAAGACATAAAAGGAGCCTTAATGGAAATGGCAAAAAGGATAAAATCTGATCAATTTCATAGGACTGTGAGCATATTAGTAGAAGGTATAGAGTCAGGCGGCGAACTTTCGAATTTATTGAACCAAATCTCAGAAGACCTAAGGAATCAAAAAATAGTTCAGCAGGACATACAAACAAATGTAATGACGTATGGCATATTCATATTTTTTGCAGCTGGTATAGGTGCCCCGCTGCTTTACAGCATATCAACGTTTCTTGTCGGAGTATTAAATGATCAGTTCTCAAGATTTGATGTAAGTCAGACTGCACCCGGCATAAGCCTTTTCAGAGGCGACGTGCTTCTTAGCAGTGAGTTCCTCCTATTCTTCTCAATGACAGCAATTTTAATTACGTCAATTTTTTCATCTTTAATTATAGGCGTTATCAAGTCCGGGAGAGGAAAAGATGGAGTAAAATTCATCCCGATACTGCTTTTTATCTCCATCAGTATATTTTTTCTAGTAAGGATATTAGTTTCAGGTGCATTTGTGGTTGAATGAAAGATTAAAGCCAACTGCAATTCGTTCACTATGCAGAATCAGTATTATTTTCTTGTTTCACTGCAAAAAATAAAACAAGCTTACGCAACTCTGCCAGTGCATTTCGCCCTGTCCACCTTCCCCGCTATCCCTGGGGTATTATAAGTTATAACAACGTTGTCGCCGTAGTGATCTCCCCGGGTCTTTGCCGGTCCTGTGGACGCTTTTATTGTGAACTGATTTCCTGCTGACTGTTCGGCAGTTGGACTTACACTCGTCATGTTGACTCCATCCCAGTTGACGCTTGCTACGATGATATCTTGGTTTCCATTTATCAAGGAAATAGCCAAAGAACCTGTTGCCACGTACTGGTGTTCGCTGTATGTGAAATAAGCGAACCCTGTACAGGTTTCCCGGGTTTGTGGCGAAAATACGCCCATGGCAAAAAGTGCTGCTCCCACCACCACTACAATGAGCAGTGCCCATCCATATGTCATGAGGTATTCAAGGGCTCCTTGCCCCTTGCGTTTCATGGTACATTCTATTTACAAAGGCTTTTTAACCGCAGCAGAGCTTGTAATTGCTTTGTACTTGTCATGCAAGTGTAACGTGATGTAATCTTCTTTTAGATTTTAAAGCACTTGTGTTTTAAACTTAGCATGCGTAATGTCTTTAGCTCATATTGCTTCAGCACAAAAAAAGCGCAGGCAGCTGTAGAATATACAACAATATTCGGCGTGGGGCGTGTTCTAGTAGGTATATTGTGGGTATCTATCGCAGAAGAAAGCGATAGAACAAGATTCGAGATCCAGCTTATCTATGCCAAAAATGCGATAAACAAAATAGCTGATACAGCTGATCTGATATCTGTACAAGGACCACCTGCACAAACATACATAAGTGCTTTTTTTCCGGAAAATATTGATGAAATAGAAATACAAGGCAACTTCGTAACATTCCAGATCAAGTACAATGATTTTGTAAATAACCTCACTGCTATTAGCATTGCGAATATGACAGGAGTCTTGAAGCCAACGCAAGGCGCACACAAGATCTTAGTAAAGTCAATAGGCAATATGGTGGAGATAACTGATGGGTAGCTTTTACAACATAAGGTCTGCCAGGTCCAATTCAAACATAGCTAGGCGGGCAAATTCCAAGGCTGAGGTGTCAGTTGAAATCCTAAGCTATTACATAATTCTTTCCCTGGTTTTTATGACATCACTGATATTGATAGTAAACATTCAAGATGGCATCGACGAAGAAGGAATAACCATGGATGCAAAAAGCCTTGTCATATTTGCAAAAAATGAAATAGATACAGCTATTTCAGTTGGTGATGGATATTCTAGCAAGTTTTTCTTGCCCCATTCCCTTTACGCTGGGGTGAACTATGATATTTTGATTAACCCTGAATACCAAGAAATTTCAATATCATACAGAGGCAAGAGCATATCCCTACCCCTGCTCACCGAGGATATATTGCCTGAAATAAAAAAAGGGGAGAATGTGATAAAAAATTCAAACGGGATGATAATATTTGAATAAGGGCCAAATAGTTTCCACGGACTTCTTTCTCAGTATTGGTCTCTTTTTCATTGTCCTTGGGATTTTGGTTGCGATTATCGATTATGTCGGCACGCAGACAAGAAGCAGTCAGGAAGAAGGTTTTATGTATACTGTTGCAAATGCTGTTTCTGACCTGCTTCTAAATACTGAAGGCTCCCCAAAAGACTGGAATAATTCAAGTGCAAGGTCTGTTGGACTGGCAAGCGGCGAACTCCTAAACCAGTCCAAGATATTGCAATTTGTAAATATGAACTACAACACGACAAAAAGCACCATGAAAATAAAGCAGTATGAAATACGAGTGACATTTAACAGGATTTCAGGCACGGCAATGAACATAAATGGGACAGAGTTAATCACGGGCCCCGAACCCGCACCCAGATCCCATGCTGTAAAGCTTCAGAGAAGCAGAGTCATGGCAGATGAAAATAACAACAAAAGTATTGTTATTATAGATTTTATTTTGTGGAAACGACTATGAAAGGGTTCACTTTCAGCATAGACGGTTTGTTTGCTTTACTCTTGGTAATAGCCTTTGTGCCAGCCCTGATTATTGTATCTTTCGGAAATTCTGATAAAGATATATTTTCATTTCTCCAGACGGAAGCTGAAGACTCAGTAAGCGTTATTTCCAGCATAAGCATAGCAGATTTGAGAAACGAGCCAGTAATAGATGATTTATTTGACCGTGGGGTGCTTGAGGATGGGGATCTAAATACCACGTTGCTGGAGGTTCTTGGTTCGTTGTGGGCATCTGGAAATATAACCCTTGTAAATTCTGCCAGCAACATATCAAAAAACATAATGAGCGGATTGGTACCCCAGACAGTTAAGTGGCGCCTGGCGATAGAAGACGAGATAATTTACAGCAGCTCGCAAGATATGAACAGGACAATAGCAGTGGGTAAGCGCATTTTATCCGGCATCGCCAAGGGAAAGCCCTCGCACGGGTTTATATCCAGCGCTTTTATGAAAAGCATCGAGAAATTGTCCTACTCGTATGCATTTTTCGGGGGTTTTATAGGCCAGGGCAATGTGACAGCTGTAATAAGAGACATACCATCAGACTCCAAGGTTAATTCTATATACCTTGAGCTCAATGCGGGAAGTGACTTTGATTTTTATGTAAATGGCATTTTCTGTCAGCAGATGAAAGTGACCGGAGGCTTTGGCATAGATAAATGGGCAATAGATAGCCCAAAGTGCTTGAACCTGGTAATGCCAGAGGCCGAAAATAATTTTAGCCTAAACTTTACAAATGCAACAGCATCTTTCATAGGGGGCGGTTTTCTCAGAATCGCTTATATTTCGAAGGAATTTTTAAAACCCGTTTCAAATAGGTATTATTTTCCCGGTATTGACGGTATTGTAAACGTATACGATTCTTTCTATGCAAATGGCAATATAACTTCAATGAACGCCACACTGCATTACAGTGGAGGTATTAATTATTCAATCACCATGAAGATAGCAAATGCAACTATTCTAAACAAAAACTTGACCGGTAACACCGAAAATATTTTTATAGATTCAGCAAGCATAGAAGCAAAACTGACTCCTGCCGGAATCGGGTATTCTCAGCTGAGTGGAAAAACAGTACCTGTAAGACTATTTGTGAGCACGAACCTAACACAGGATATTCTGTTCGGCGACACGGATATCGTGCTTAT
>CAYIDG010000057.1:0-5122 GCA_964362055.1 uncultured archaeon
AATAGTAATTATGGATTTGGATTTCTTCTTCAACCCCAAATAGGTTGCTATAATCGGAGCCAGCCATACGCCTGGATAGGTTGGGTCTGCCATCTTGGATGATCTGCTGAAGGGAACTTTCAAGGGAAATGTCTATCCTGTGAATCCAGACACAGCACCAATATTAAATAGAACCGTTTATCCGTCAGTAAAAACGATACCAGATGAAATAGATTTGGCGGTAATCGCAGTGCCAGCCAAAGGCGTTCCAAAAGTTTTGAAGGAGTGCGTGGATAAAAAAGTCAGGGGCGTGGTGATAGTTTCCGGCGGTTTTTCTGAGATTGGCGGGGAGGGAAGAAAGCTGGAAGAGAAATGCAAGAAGATAATCAAGGGAAAGAAAACACGAGTGATTGGGCCTAATTGCCTTGGTACTTACGATCCTTCAACGGATTTGGATGTATTGTTTTTGACAGAAGAAAGGATGGGGAGGCCTAAAGCCGGCAGCATAGCGTTCATAACCCAATCTGGAGCTGTCGGGTCTACTATACTTGATTGGCTGTCTGGAGAAAAAACAGGGATATCGAAATTTGTTTCTTACGGGAATGCGATGGATATCAATGAGACAGAGCTGTTGGAATATCTTGCAGGTGATGAAAGCACAAGGGTGATAGCCGTATATCTGGAAGGCTTGAAATCCGATGGAAGAAAATTCATAGAAGCCTTGAAAAAAACTGTGAAGAAAAAGCCCGTGGTTGTTTTGAAGGCTGGGAAGACTGAGAAGGGAAGCAAGGCGGCTATAAGCCATACAGCAAGTTTGGCAGGCGATGCAAGAATCTACTCCGCAGTCTTCAAGCAATTCGGCGCAATAGAAGCGAATGACTGGACAGAACTTTTTGATTTTTCCAAGGCGTTTGCCACACAGCCACTGCCAAACGGCGATAATTTGTTGGTAGTAACCGATGGCGGAGGGTTTGGTGTTTTGGCGACAGATGAAGCAGAGAGACAAGGATTGAAATTGGAAGAGCCGTCTAAAACTGTAAAAAAACTTCTGTACAAGCAAGTGCCCAAATATGTTTCATTGCACAACCCTATGGATCTCACAGGAGATGTCACAGCAGAAAGATACAAAATTGTAATGGAAAATTGCATTAATGAATATGACGGGATAGTTGCTATTGTTTTGTTTCAGGTGCCGATGCTGGAGGAAACCATAGTTGACGTGCTGGTTGGAATGAAAGCATACGGGAAACCAATCCTGTGCTGTGCTTCTGGAGGAACGTTTACCAAAAAGCTGTCTGACAGGCTGGAGTCCAATGGAATACCGGTATATCCCACGCCAGAAAGGGCTGTTAAAGTCTTTTCAGCCATGTTAAAATATTCTAGAACAAAATAAAGTTCAGAAATATCTTTAAATACTTGTAGGATGCTTTAGATTAGATTATAGGTGACAGACATCGTTGATGAAATAGAAGAACTTTCAGAAGACGAGGACGAAGGCGAGGACGAAGGTGAATGGGGAGAAGATGAGTCCTTCGACGAAGCTTGAGTAGATATTTTTTTCCCTTTTCTTTCTTCTTTTAACCGAACATCGAAAACATGTTGTTGGCAGTTTGTGTTCCAGTTCCAGATTTGCATTTGTTGCAGACCCATAGCTTGTTGGATTTAATTATACACCTAGCACAGCCTAAAGTGCTGCACGATTCGCACGCCAGAATCTCCTTGGTGTCATTGAAGCATCCAGGACAGTCTATCATAAAATAATAATTGGTTTGCAAATCCAAAAGCATGTAGTTCAACAGCATTTATAACCTTGCTTTGACAATTTACAGATAGGTGAAATTAACAGATGGCGCTAGTTGATGGCATATCGCCTTTAGCGGGAATTGGTTTAGCTATCCTATTGGCAGTCGCCCTTGCAGAGTTTGCGAAATTCAGGAGCAGGGCAGAAAAGGGATTTAACTGGCTGGCACTTTCAGGAGCCTTGTATGTGTTCGCAGGAGCTACATCAGTGGCAACAAGCGGATTCGTAGGGGATATATTGACCGCTTCAGTGGTTGATGGGCTTCAGAAACTGGTTGCATCCCTAGGCTGGTTGGCTGCCTTGATTGGAGCTGTGTTCGTAGCTTACCAAGTCTTGCTGGAAAAATAGAATTGATTTGATTTCAATTCAGAAAGTTCTCATTTCTTTATTGTAATTTTTATTTAGCTGAAATAATGCAGGGGGAGAGATTCGAACTCTCGAACGGACTAACCGACTGCGTTTCTTATATCATCTTTTATCAGAGCTCAATTAGCTTGAGCGCAGTGCCATTGACCAGACTAGGCGACCCCTGCGTATAGATGTTATTAAAGTATTTATTTAAGATGTATAATATTATAATTGTTATGACAACAGACGCTATCGCGAGTCTTATTAAAGCTTGTGAAGAATTATATACGGAAAATCAATTACCAGAAAGAATGCTGTGGATTGGACTGTTACCACCTGCTCGCCAAAGAGAGTTTTATGGACAAATGTATCAAGCAAAACAAAGTCAGGAACCGGACCGCTCGAGCAGAGTGGAAACGACAGCATTAATATGGCGAGCTACGGCTGAGATATATGGTAATCCTGAATTGAGCCAGCGTTTAGGATTAGTGAGGCGTGAAGAATAGAATATGTTATAAACTCCAGATATTTTTGTGTTTGCCCAAGTATTCTTCAACTGAATTGACACCAAACCATTTCTCAAAATCCAAGTTTCTTACAAATAACCTTAAGCTTAGCTCAACTGTTCCAGTTCAGTCTTCAATTGGCTTATCTGTCCCTTCAAATCAGCAACTGTTGCCTGCACGGTTTCGACATCCTGGTATTCCGGCGTCACATCCATATGAGCGCTCGTAGGCCTTAGCAATTCTGTATCCAATGAGGACAGTTTGGTTTCAACCTTCCCCACAGCCTCTTCAATCAATTTCAAAGTCTCCAACCGCGCCTTCTCCAATTCATTCAGAGTAGAAAACGAATTCCTAATCATGACTACGGAAGTTCTCAACTGCCCTAAAGCGTTTAAGATATTTCTATAACGGTCTATTTTCACGAACAAGGGAGCAAACGCAGGACGATTTACCTTTTCTTCTGCTGGTGGTTCTTGTTTCTTGACAGGCTGTGCTGGCAATTGTCTGGGCATCGGTCTAGGCATATCATGAATTATCGGCGGCAATGGAGGTTTTGGCAGATTCTGTTCGTATGTTTCTTGTTGCAAGGTTTCTAAAGTTGGCAGGGGAGGCAAATCTTCAACAGGAGGTTCCTCCTTCTTTTTCCTTCCGAAAAGGCCCATTTGTATCTTATTCTTATTTTGTTGCTTATAATAATAAGTTTTTGTTCAGAATAAAAATTTCTCTTCCAAGATTGTAGCTCTTCCACCAATCTTCCTTATTCTCATTCCAACTTCAATCAAGAATTTTATTTTGTCACTCTTCCAAAAGCTGTCTTGTATTTTCTCAGCACCGCCTCTAATTAATTCTCTATGGAGTCTTCTTCTTTCAGTTTGTTCGGTTCTTGGAATGTCAAATACTATCATAAAACCCATTGTTGTCACTGAAATTATTGTCCTACGTAGGACATAAATACTTTTCTATAGTAGAAAACATACTTTTAATTATATGGTTTAACAGACTTTTAAAACAGAAAATGAATGCGACAGGGGGGATTTGAACCCCCGTTATCAACTTGGCAAGCCTACACAGTCATAGTTCTAACTTTCGTGTCTTAGACCTTCAGCTCGTTCGAAAGGCTGGACCACTGTCGCACAAAACTAATTACTTATTTTTATATTTAATCTTGAAAAATTCCACCCATTCCAGCGCTAGCCTTATTTTCCTCTTCCCTTATCTTACTGATTAAATCTCCCTTATCCTTACCTGTAACTTCTTTGGCTAAATCTTTACTCAACTCTAAAGCTTTCTTGCAGTGTTCTTCAGTTCCTCTTAAATAACAAAAATATCCTTGTTTGCCAATAATAGAGCCTTCCTTGAAAAAAATGCTGGATCTAGATACAGTATCATCTTTAAGCAAAACATCTTTCAATTTTTGCAAATTCTTACTTTCAAATGTCAAAACAATTTCCATAAACAACCAATAATATTCCAATGCTTAAATTGATGAGCCCCAGATGGGATTTGAACCCATAACCTTTCGCGGGCTTTTACCTATCGCTTACGAAGCGACTGAGCCTTGTGTTTGCTCTGCCAATTGAGCTACTGAGGCATTCACCTATAATAGTATAGACGACTATTATATAATCTAAAAATTGGGGTTCCTATGGCTAAAGAAATGCACGATGCAATGTTTTGGGCTAAAGAAAGAGGCAAAATAAAATGCAGCCTGTGCGTCAAGGGATGTTTAATCACAGAAGGCAAGGTAGGCTACTGCCTGGTGAGAAAAAACATAGGCAACAAGCTTTACAGCATGAACTATTCAAATGTGGTTGCCACTAATGTCGACTTTATAGAACGAAAACCATTCTTCCACTTTTATCCGTCTTCCAATACACTATCCGTTTCCTGCAGCGGGCCGGTTCAGACGTCCCAATTCAGCGACATGTGGCAGATAGCCCATGACAAGCTGCCTATCGTATCAGAAAAGAACTATACGCCGGAGGACATAATCTCGCTTGCAGAAAAGCGAAACTGCAAATCAATAACATTCACCTACATCGAGCCAACAATCTATTTTGAATTCATGTACAGGACATTCAAACTGGCCTACAGAAGCAACATCAAAACAGCGGTAGTGACAAACGGCTACATAACCGAGGATCCTGTGAAAAAATTGTGCAAGTATCTGGATGCGGTCTGCTTCAACATCAAAGCCTCCGGCGATGCTGAATACATGAAAAAATTCTCAATACTCCAGGACCCCAGCCACATTTATGACACCCTCAAGATCCTCAAGAAGCACAGGGCGCATATAGAAATAAGCAATCTAATAGTTCCGCAGATAGGAGACAACATAGAGCTCTGCGAAAAACTGGCAGACTGGATAAACGGCGAGTTGGGCGGTGATATACCATTCCATTTATTGCAGTTCATACCAGACCCCACCATCACAGAACTCCCCCAGACCCCTGTAAGCACTTTGGAGAGATGCGCCGAGGTGTCCAGA
>CAYIDG010000058.1:0-5082 GCA_964362055.1 uncultured archaeon
ATTTAACAGCATTACCCACAGCAGCATCAGGTGAAAGCAATTCCTTGTATAATGCCGCCTTCTGGTGGGGATTTTCGCCGTATCTCAATTCCTGGACTTTCTTGAACTTTAAATGCAACAGCTCAGGAAATATTTGAATATTTTTATTCTTTAGAAATTCGTGTATGTTGCTGTCGTATTCTGATGTATGCCTGAAAGCTTCTCGAGCCAGCATGTATCTTGTTTCTTTGCTTATCTCGCCTTTGGTTTTCAATTCCTCAGTGACAATGTGATATTGAGATGGATTAACCACAACAGCCACATATTCATAATTCTTTGCCGCTGATCTTATCAACGCAGGTCCTCCTATGTCTATGTTTTCTATAATTTCTTCCAAGTTATCAGAATCATTCCTGACCACATCCTCGAATGGATACAGATTGGAAACAACCATGTCTATGGGCATTATGTCCAAATCTTTCAGTTCCTTCATATGCTGCTTGTCGGATCTTTCAGCCAGAATGCCGCCGTGGATGGCTGGATGCAATGTCTTTACCCTCCCTCCAAGCATTTCAGGATATTTGGTTATGTCAGATACAGCCTTCACCTTCAACCCTGCATCAGACAAGACTTTGTAAGTCCCGCCGCTAGCCAGTATATCAACGCCAAACTTCTGAAGCTCCCGTGCAAAGTCTACTATGCCGTCTTTGTCAGAAACAGAAATCAGAGCACGCTTGATTGTTATCCCACAACTAAATTGTAAGAATGGTTTTTTAAGCTTTACTGTCTGGCAGTTTTGTTAGTTGATATGAGGGATTTGATGTTATTACGATCGTAATACCTGAACATTTGGTGAATGGTGCAAAATATTAAGTAATCTATCCGGTCATTATGTTGTTCTTGAATCTAAGAAAATCAGCTTCTGTTACAACCGATTGTCTTATATGGCCACATTTCACTGAAGTATCGCAGAAAATCTTGAAACCATTGTCCATTACCTTGTCGCAGAAAAATATATCTTCTGACAAATTGTTCGCATAGCTGAAAAACTGCGGTAGTTCGCCTATAACATCCAATTTAGGCAGCATAGCTTCCAGTACATTCCTTTTTATCAAGCAGCATCCCATGCCGCAGTATTCTATTTCTATGATCGAGTTTTGAGGATAGTTGACTATCAATTCCAAATCTTCCCCCGATCTCCTGCCTATAACCGGAAAGAACGGCTCTTTTTTCTGGAAATAAATGCCTGTTATGACATCCTTATCTGCAGCCAATAATTTTGTTAAAGCATCCTTGGGCAGGATGGTGTCAGAATCTACAAAAAACAGATGTGTGAAATCCGTCTGCAGGAATCCCTTGACACCGACGTTCCTCTGCTTGGCGACATTCGTACCCTCCACTTCCGCAATTTCAAACGTCTTGGGTTTTTCCATGTAGTAAATCGAGAAGAAGGTTCTTGCAGAAATATGTCCTGGATGAACTGTGCAAAGCAAAACTTTCGGCTCCATAAAGGTATTTTGGACAGCTATTTATTAAACTGCATATGTCCAGCTTGTAATTCTTAAAGCCTGTACCCGTCCATCCTGTTGCCATCCAAGTAAATGTTGTTACTTTCATCTACAGAAAATCTGCCCTCGGCAACCCAATGCAATGTCAGCGGCAATATCTGCCAATCTCCAACTTCTTTTAATTTATCCTGATGTTCTTTAGCTACATTGTCAAAAAGTTCATTATTATTTCTCAATCCGTCTATGGTAATCCCATCAGGCAGTTCCACCTTCAAGCCTTTTGAAACAACTAAAATAGGTCCTTCGTCCAATTGCTCAGTTACTATATGTGTAGATGAATGCAAGAATTGCTCTCCGGCAAGTATAGCTTTCTTAGCAGGCACATGATGCAAACCAGCATACTTTCTCTTTCCGTTTTCAGTAGCAGACAAATCTCCAGGATGAACGTTGACAACAAGATAATTGTCAATAATAGGTTTGGTTATTATCCGCGAATATCCGCATAAAGCGATTGTATCTATACTATATTCTTTTATAGTCCAATAAGCCATCCTGTCAAATTGCTTTCTCAATTCCCAATCATTCTTGTCTTTATCTTCGAAAAATTTCTCAAAATCATTCTCAGCATAAGGTATGCCAAACTCTTGCGATATAGCTTTGGCATTGCTATTGGGATTGTCGGTAAAAATTAAAACAACTTTAAATGGCGTGGTTTCAAACATCCGTTCATAATTTTTCTGGTATTCTATCAGCTTTCTTGTATTTGTCCCAGTGCCAGACATGAAGCAAGCCACACGCATAGGTTTGTTTTTTTGATCGAACAACAATTTCATTTTTGTCAACTAATTGGTTAAGGTAAAGAAAGAGTTAAATATGTGTGTGCGTACAGAATGTACTTATCGAAATGGCTTAGAAGCTTTCATGCCTATATCTTTCCTGTAATGTACACCATCCCAACTTATCTTGGAAACAGCACCATATACATTATCAATAGCATTTTTAATTGTATTTCCTAAAGCTGTCACACCCAAAACCCTCCCACCATTAGTTACAATACGTCCATTAATGTTTTTAGTCCCAGCATGAAAAATAAAAACATCTTCCATGTTAGAAGCATCTTCCAATCCATTAATAACTTTACCTTTCTCATAATTTCCCGGATATCCGCCAGACGCCATGACAACACAAACACCAGCTTTACTATACCATTCCATCGCGGGCATTTCTTCCAGGTTGCCATTAGCACAGGCATCTAAATATGGAAACAAATCAGACTTCATTCTAACTGCAATAGGCTGGCATTCCGGATCCCCCATCCTAACATTAAATTCCAAAACATAAGGTTTGTCATCAACAATCATCAAGCCAGCATACAAAAACCCCTTGAAAACAATCCCTTCCCTTTTCATGCCAGCCACAGCTTTAACCATTACCTCTCTCATTATTGCGTTGTGCAACTCGTCTGTAATTATTGGGGCTGGGGAATATGCCGCCATACCACCCGTGTTCGGACCTTCATCACCATCAAAAATACGTTTATGGTCTTTAGAGCTGGCCAATGGAACTATAGTCTTGCCATCTGTTATTGCAATGAATGACACCTCCTCGCCAACCAAGCAATCTTCAATCACTATTTTATTTCCAGCGTCACCAAATTCCTTTTTTACCATTATTCTATCTATCGCATTTATAGCTTCGTCCTCACTTTTACATACCACCACACCTTTGCCTGCCGCCAAACCATCCGCCTTAACAACCACAGACGGTTTATCCTTCACATAGTCTTTCGCATCATCTGGATTATCGAAAATTTCAAAATCTGCAGTTGGAATCTCATATTTCTTCATGAATTCCTTAGCCCAACATTTGCTGTATTCTATAATAGAAGCTTCTTTGGTCGGGCCGAAAATTTTCAAACCATTTTTCATAAACGCATTAACTATGCCTTTTGATAAAGGATCTTCCGGACCGACAATTGTAAAACAATTATTATTCTTTGCAAAATGAATCAACTTTTCAAATTCATTAATGGATATATCAATATTTTCTGATGTCCCACCATTTCCAGGTGTATAAAAGACTTTATCAACCAAATTACTTTGTGATAGTTTCCATCCTAGGGCATGCTCCCTTCCGCCAGAGCCAACGATCAAGATGTTTTGAGGCATATCATTTATTACATTTGTTTAAACGATTTAAGCTATAGCTATCAGTTTACTTTCCTAGGAATTATTTTAATCGTATCTCCATCTGGCTTTTGCACTGGGTATTACGATTGTAATACTTATTTCATATAGTTTATTTCCAGAATTTCTTCGCCAGCAATCCCGTCTGTTCCTTCATCTTATCAGCAAGCTTCTGTGCATCCTCTGTCGGATATATCCCAGTCAAACAAGCAGTACACAAACCCTCTATACCAATAGCATCTTTCAATCCTTCAATAGTCTGGTAATTCAAGCTATCCGCCCCCATTATCTCTCTAATCTCTTCGACAGAATTATTAGCCGCAATCAACTCACTATGACTCTTCATGTCTATCCCATAAAAACATGGAGAAATTATCGGCGGACAAGTAATCCACACATCAACATCTTTAGCCCCGGCATTCTTTACAAGTTTGACAATCTTCCTAGTGGTAGTGCCTCTAACCACACTATCATCAATCAAAACAATGTTTTTGCCCTTCAGAACCGATTTCACAGGATTTAATTTCGTTTTAACCGCATCATCCCTTGATTTTTGCTCCGGCATTATGAAAGTCCTGCCAACATACCTGTTCTTCATCAAACCCTCCGCAACTGGCATACCAGATATTTCAGAAATCCCCTCAGCAGCCGGTCTCGATGTGTCCGGGACAGGAATGACAACCTGCGCATTGCTGTTGAACGATTTCACCAAATTTTTGCCAAGCTTCAGTCTAATATCATAAACCGACTTGCCTTCAAGTATAGAATCGGGTCTGCTGAAATATACAAATTCAAACATGCAGTGAGCCCTTTTTCCCTCAGCAAGTTTTTTACTGATTCTTTGGTTGCCAGTGATTATTTCGACAGAGCCAGGCTCAACATCAGAGATCAAAGTTGCACCAACAGCATCTAGAGCAACACTTTCCGAAGCTATCACATAGCTGCCTTCCTTTTCACCTATGCACAAAGGTCTTAAACCAAACCTGTCTCTTATGCCAACTACCGAGCATTTACCATCCATCTTATCATAAACAAGCATCACAATGCTATACGCCGCAGGAACTGTGGTCAACAACTCCCTGCTCGCCTCGATGATGTCGCTGGTTCTTTCCAGTGCTTTTATGAAAATTACTCCCAAACCTTCTGCATCACAGGTTGTTTTCAATTGGTTTTCTTTTGAAAGCATGTCCATAAGCATCTGGTAATTGGGCACATTGCCATTAAACCCGATAGAGATCTTGTATCTTCCACTTTCAAACTCCATGGGTTGCGCATTTTCAATTATGCTTGCTCCAGCTGTTGAATATCTCACATGCCCTATCCCCACATTACCTTTTAATTCAGCAATTTTTTCTGCGCTGAATGCATCATTTAACAGACCCATTCCGACATGAGTTTTTATAGATCGG
>CAYIDG010000059.1:0-5055 GCA_964362055.1 uncultured archaeon
GAATTAACCTCTATCTTAGATAACAGCGGAATAGTAAACATCATCCCCCATATGAGCCCCCCAGAAACCAAAAGTATTATACCTTTCTTCAAATCCTTTGTGCTATTTCCTCTTACGGCAACCAACGGGAAACCTAATAGCAAAATCGAAAGACCGACCAAAGCTAGAAGAGTGGATTGGAAAGGTTCTTGCAAAATCAAAAGCCCAAAAAAGAACGAAACTAGCACTATAGTACCATTGAGTATTGGAAATTTTGATAAACCAACATATTTAAACGAGCTTGCTGCTAACAAATTGCCAATCGTCCACATGATGCCTGTAATTATGCCAGGAGCGTTTATTTGAAATCCTATGCCTAAAAAGACTACTGTAAGAATGCTAATTATCATTGCACTTATTCCTACAAAAAATTGATAGTGATAGTGGTCAACATTTTTCATCGTCTTTAATGGTACTAAATATGTGCCAAAAAAACATGCGGCTAAAACTGAAAGAAGTGCACCAAGTAGTTCAACCATGTTTATCAGATAATTAATTATTTTATTTACAGTATAGAAATTTACGATGTAGCACGTGTTACAGATGTAGAACGTTCTACATCGGGCTGTTGCAGTTGTCACATGTGTGACATTTTAACCATTTTTTTTTGGGTATTACGATCGTAATACTTTGTTTTTGTCCCAGCTGGGACATCATGTCTGAGGTCAGACATTTTTGGACTACCAGGCTGAAGCACAACATGCCAGTGAAATACGTATTTCATTTATGAAAGATTTTGCTTTGATATTTGACATAGAAAAAGCAATAAAAGTATAAATACTTTTGACAGGAAAAGATAATTGTGTCAATGATGTATAGATTAGCTGGAAGTGGTCTCCAGTATGCAGCTGAAAATTTAGCTTTGGTTGAGCGTCATTTCCTCAATGAAGGTTTGAATCGTCTTGATTTGGTCGTGGCAGATTATACTGATGATATATTATGGGATGCGCCAGCTAGAGGTTTGCATGTAGTAGGTAAAGATGCCGTTAGGGACATTTACAGTCGAATGTTCCCTAATATGAGAAATGCAACGTTCGAAACTCTGGCACGCTTCCCATTAGAAACTCCCGTCCCAACAGAAGGACAAGTGTTAGATTATAGCATAGCAAGATTTCAACTTGCGGGAGAAGGTTTTCTCCAGTTACCTGTCGGTACGTATGTAGAAATGGAATTGTCACATATATTTGGATTTCGTCGTCATAATGGTATTCCTAAAATCGCTGCAGAAATAATATATGAAAAATGGCGCCCTCTAGAAAAATAATGTAAACTGATAAAAAAGTGCAGGCAACTGATACGCAAATAGATTTGTTTCAACCAATATAAGTAAGCTTCTCCTTCTCCTCGCCAGGCTTCCCCTGGGGCCTCATCATCTGCATCATCGCCCTCCTCTCAACATCCTGTATCTTCTTGATGAAATCCTCCATCTCCTTCACCTTCTTGTCCAGCTTGCTTGTATCCAATTTCATGTTGAGTATCTTCGTCAAAACTTTCAAAATCTCCTCGGCGGATTTGGGGTCAGGGATAATCGGGAATCCCACAGTTTCACCAAGAAGGCCTACACCTTTGATGCCGTAATATTTTCCCAGCCCCAGCAGCAATCCAGAAGCGCCGACTATCGTCCCTACCTTGCTGCCGGCATTGAAATCTATCCCGTACTTGGAATATTTCTTCACCAGTTCAGGCTCGCTGACAGCGCCAATAACCTTCGGCTTGGTAATCTGCTCTCCTATAGACAGCCCGGCCAAAGTAAACATGTCCTTAACCCCATATTTGGCGACATACTTGAGAATCTCGTCCGCAACCTCGTAATGCCCCTCTGGATCAACAGCTTGGCTGTCGCCAATCAAAAGTATCAGGTCCCTTTGGTTCTTTTGTTTAGCCTTCCAGTAGTAGAATTCATTCTTCAGGACATGCACCGCAGAAGACTGGTGCATCAATACAAAAGGCATGAAGTGGGATGATATGAGCTCGGCAAATTTCTTCGCCCCAAGCTCCTCCACCAGATAGCCGGCAGCTATCCTGCCGACATTGCCCACACCAGGCAAACCTTCTATAAATATGGGATTCTTCAGCTTCGGCTTCTCGTATTCGATTATCTTGGTTGTCATTATCCATTATTTGGGGTTTAATTTACTTATTAATTTATTTGCGATTACAGGGATAGGAGATACAGGCCAAAAGCCATCAAACTAATTGCTACCAACTTCATACTTATGGTTTTTATATCAATTACTTCTTTCATGATGGACGGAAGTTTGGAAGAGAGAAATGTCGCTATTAACAGCACAAAAAAGCTTTGGAAGCTTACAAACACACTTACGAGGGTGATTGGACCTGAAAATACGGCGCTATTCCAAAAAATACTACCAACAAATCCCATAAGAGCACTTAAGAATAGTATGAGTACAAAAAGCCTACGTGAAAATAAAGCTCGCGAAAAATCCCCCCTTACATTTGGAAAAGCAAACAAAGAAAACGCGCCTAATGCAATGCTGAAATAAAATATTAAAAATGTTCCCCAAAAAATCCCTGTCGAATAGGCAAATTTCAGCAGTACATCGGAAATTGAGAACAACAAACTTGAAAGCAGCATGAATGTTGCTGCTGGGCTTAGATGAAATACCGTTCCGATTTTTCTAGTTGATATGAGGATGCCACCTGAAAGGATAAATGCAAAAGCTGCATAGTGTAATGATGTCAATATCTCATTCAGGAAAATTACTGCCAACACTAGAGTAAATAAGGGCGACAAATGCCATAATGGGATAACTCTAGATGCTTCTTCAATCGATAACGCTTTGACGTAAGGGATTATTGCATAAGGTGTTAAAATACCAGATATAACCGCAGCTATTAAATACTGAACTGGAATTGAAGGAATACCTAGTATCGCAAATAAAACAGCACTGAAAATCAAACCAAAAATTCCAAAGGACGCTGTTAAAGCTATTGATGACTTCAGGTATTTAGTTCTTAACACTTTATCAAGAATATTTACACAAGCCCAGAAGAACGTGCCGATTATCGCCAGATATACCCATAGCATAAATTACCTCTTTTAGAGTAGTTGTCTTCTATATTTACCAAACTTATCTTCAGGCGAGTATTTGGGCGGATGCGGATTAATTGTTCTGTTGTTGCACTTACTACAAACCATCTTAAAAGTATATTGATTGCATCCGTTGCATTTCCTGAGCTTCATTTCACAAACCTGTACACGCTCTCTATCTCCATCGGCTTTTGGGACTTGCTTATGGCGTCAAGCTTCTCCCTCAAAATCTTTTCAGCAGTCTTAGGATCCGAAGTCTTTAATTCCAACCTGTATTTTGGCGCTGATATGTAGGAAATCTCCAGCCCGTTCACATCCAAACTCGTCAAAACTTTCTTTATCCTCTCGACACCATCCTCTGCGTAAGACTTCAACTCCAGCTCAACCTTTAAAACAATCTCCTTCACCTTGAATGCCTTTTCAACAACTTTCAGCAGCGCATCCTTCCAGTTCTTCGGCATGTCAAGCTCGCCCAAAACTTCCTTCGACTTTGAAATCTCCTCAAAAGCATTAATCAGCCCCCCAAACCTTTCCTGCAGCAAAAACCCAGCCTCCTGATAGGACTGCTTCAGAGTCTTGTTCAATTCCTTACCAGCACGCTCAAGCATCTTTTCAGCCCTATGCCCCATCCTGAATTCATTCATCTTCGTCCTTTCATCGTACTTGGAAACCCTCTTCAGGCTCAGGTTGACAAGATTCTTCTGCTCGTCCACCCTGACCACTTTCGCAACATACTGCCTGTTCGGCTTCACAAACTCCCTTATGTCATGAATCCACTTGCCAGCCACCTCGGATATGTGGATCATCCCCTCGACATTATATTCCTCAAGAATGCACCAGGCGGCGAACGGAGTTATCCTCTGCACAGTACACAGAACCACTTCCCCTGGATTAGGCAGACCGTTTTTCTTTACCAACCAACCACCATTTAACAAATTTTATTCCAAACGCTTATATACTGCTCAGATGCAGAATAAA
The DNA here is from genome assembly GCA_964362055.1 of uncultured archaeon. Classification (GTDB taxonomy): domain Archaea; phylum Aenigmatarchaeota; class Aenigmatarchaeia; order CG10238-14; family SCSR01; genus JACQIA01. The sequence continues at coordinate 4,070 of CAYIDG010000059.1, forward strand.
TTCTATGAGGGCATTCCTCTTTTCAACCATCATCAGCCTTTTGTTATTTGTCTCTTCTGTTTCAGCGTTGAATGTGACTGTGTCAGTTGACAAAACAAGGGTTCTTCTAGGCGAAAATTTCACGTTATCCGGAAAAGTTACTACCGATGCAGGTCTGCCTACAGTTTTTACATATCGTGCAGCAGTTGTTGCACCCAAGAAGATTATAATTTGCGACTCAAACAAAACTACGACCAAACCCGACGGTACTTTTAGTTTGGTATGCAAAGTGCCAACCTTGGAACAGGCAATCTCGTTGGGAATACCGGCCGCTTCAGACAGGTCAGTAATACCGCTGAGAGCTGGTGTAGTGGTTCACGATACTTCAACAAACCAAACCGCTAAGAAGCATGCCAAACTGGTCTTGGCGCTAAACCCTGATAAATTCAAGGTCAGAGCGGGTGCGATATTTTCAGATGTGGATAATTTTATCAAAAAAGCTGGTGTTATCTTGTCCGAATGCGATAAGCTAATAGAAAGGGCGCAGAGATTTAATGTAACTTCCGTAGCTGACAGATGCGAGGCGCTTAAGGAAAAAGTAAACGGGATAATTGAGGATGCACGCACCATCGCCGATCAAGCGTCTAAACTCAGAGACGATATCACTGCAGCGGACATAGAAGACTTCAAAGACGGGCTTTCTGTAATAAAAGACGATTTGAAAGATTTGAGGGGTGAAATAAAGGAGGTAAAAGATTCTATAAAGGAAATCAGATGGGAAACTCTGAAAGAGGTAGGAGAGGTTCGAAAGGAAGTTAGGAAAGAAGCAAGGGAAGAGAAAAAGGAAACGGCAAAAGAAATCCGCGAGGAGACGAAAGAAAAACGAGAGGAGATCAATGAAGAAGTGAAATCCAAGAGAGAAGAATTGAAGGAGAGAATAAAGAAAGTCAGAGAGAAATCTGAGCGGGAGGAATCCAGATGAATAAAGCAATAAGTTCCGCAGTTAT
>CAYIDG010000060.1:0-3885 GCA_964362055.1 uncultured archaeon
TGATAGTCTGTCTCGATGAAGTAGACCAATTGGATCAAGAAGCGCTGTACGATCTGTTGAGGCTGGATGTGAAAAATCCCATAGGTTTGGTTGCAATATCCAACAATCCTTTCGTGTTTGCCAACATAGAAGCGCGAATAAAAAGCAGTTTGGCTATGGACGATATTGAGTTCAAGCCATATAATTTGGCAGAAATGAAGGACATACTTCAGGAACGGGTCAAGTATGCGCTCACGTCAGTGGAAGACGGTGTTGTGTTGCTTGCAGCCAATCATGCCGTACAAAAGGGCGGTGATGTCAGAATCGGTCTTCAGTGCCTGTTCAAGGCAGGCAGGATTGCCGAGCAGGAAAGTTCGGACAAAGTAAAAGTTATGCACATCAAGAATGTCTTGAAAGAAGTCAAAGAAGTCAAGCCTGAAATCTTGAAGGAAAAAGTTTCAGATGAGGAGAAAATAATCCTGGAGATTTTGCATGACGGTAGGATATGGAAATCCGGGGACTTGTATGAAAAATATTGCGAATTAGCGAAAGACCCAGTTAGCGATAGGCTGTTTAGGGATTGCGTCAACCATTTGGGTGAGGTTAATTTGGTAAAAATAAGGAAGAGGAATTTTCAAGGCAGCATAAGGCTCATTTCAAAAGCTTGACAGCATTCCTTTCATGCACCCAGTACAGGAGATTCAGCGCCTCTTTCTTTGTCATCCAAGCACACCCAACAACCTCTTTTGTGTCAAGCGTTATCGGTTCCTTGGTATTTGCCTCAACCAAGTAAGTTGATACAGTTTGTCTGGTGTTTTCGAAAACATAGCTGTAGCTATATGCCCTGTCAAGAATTTTCATATCCCTTAATCCTATTTCTTCTCCTATTTCCCTTTTTAGAGCTTGTTCTTCTGTCTCCCCTTCCTCTATTCCTCCTTTGAGCAGTCGCCAATGGTACTCTGGTTTTTTTTGATCCAGTTTTTTTACTAGCAGAATTTTGTCCTTATCGTCTTTTGAGAAGATTACAGCTTGTATTGTTTTCCGTATCCTCATGATAAAAATAAGGTTTTTAAAGGATAAGTTATGTATTAATTGAATAGCATTTCAGACAGCGGGATAGAAATCTTTTTGATTGTCCATAGCAGCCTGGAGTGCTCGTCGATAATTAGCGAATGGCTCATAGGTGTTCTAGGACACCCGAACGAATTAAAAATTCGGGGTTTAGGTCGGACGTTCAAATCGTCCTCCCGCTATTTCATTTTAAATCAAATACCCGTATCTTTTAACAATGAAATCACAAATAATCTTCTTCTTATAACTTAGCTGAATATAGGGTACTACAAAATCTAAAATAAATTAAGTGAAGGAGATATACTTAGTTTTCGAAAGTAGACTTCCGATGGTTTTAAAATATTAAAAATATCATTAATTGGTACGGGTCTGTAGTCTAGTGGTTAGGACACATCTGCCTGAAGAGGCGCTTACAACGCCTAAACCGCGGTTCAATTCCGCGCAGACCCACTACTTCCTTCTAATAAAAAACAAAACTACAATTGAAATCGCCATTATCTGCAGAAATCCAAAAACATCAAACTCCGACAAACTGGACTTGCCTGACTTCAGCTGCACCTCAAGCTTCTTCCAGCACCTGCTATCAACGCATTCAGCATCACCAAGATAATTGCATTGAGAGTTCGCACTGCATGTGACTGGATCCAAATTAGAATTTGCCAGAATTTTAACTACAGTAGACTTGTCGACCAGATAAATAACTTTAGGCGAAAACCTTCCCGCCTCTCCAAACTTAATCTCCCCTGTATTCCCCCCAGTTCTATCAATCGACAGAACGTTCGTATCCGTTGGTATTTCAGTTATAGAAACAGTGTAACCGCTTAGTATCAAACCCTTGTTTATGACGCTGAGCGGGAAGTTGAATGGTTCGCCAACTGTTACAGTAACTGGCGATGCTAAAAGGGAATAGTCTATTGTTCTAAAGCTTCTTGTAGGATATGGCCTGAATTCTAAATCAGGATTGGCAGGGTCGTAAAATTTACATGTCACGCTGTTAAATTCTTCTGGGGGCAAATCAACTTTATAATTTGGTTTTGGTATCACACACGAGCGAAATCCAACCAAGCCTAAATATTCGCATTTCTGGACATTACTGCAATTGTTATCTATGTCATCACCTGCACCTGGGCAATTTAAATAACACCTTACCCCTATGTTTCTTTCTGATTTGTCGATGTAATTTGCATTCCACCTCACACTCAGGTAATCGAAATTCCCCCTGAGGGCGATGACTTGGCTTGTGCCTGTGAAATCCCCGCGCAAATCACCCAGAGGGTCTGAACTGCCTGGTCCTGTACTGCCTGGTTGGCTTGGTAAAACCGGTGTGAGTATAATCGGCAAAATAGTGAATTCTGTTTCCACCGGTGGCAATGATATTTGTGCAAATGATAATTGTAATAGTAAGAAGAAGGCAATTGCTGCGAAAATGGATTTCATAAAATTAATTTGTGCAGGCTGGTAAAAATAGATGCATTTGATTTCTTTTACTTGGAAATTTCTACTGGAGGCAATACAATCGGCAATATCGTTGGAATTACTTTAAGTTTATGTGTGCCAGGTTCAATGTTGGTTGGAACTTTGCATGTGGCTTCTACAACCGCCTGTCTGTCGCTTGAAATTATTTTAACCCCAGCTGGTTGAGCAAGCGGGTTTAACTCAATCTTGTTATCAGCATCACTGCTGACAGAACACAACTCAGTGTTCCATATCACTCCGTCTACGAACAGATGCAATTGGATCTTGTCATTTTTGGTATATCTCCCGTCTTTAATGTTGATAGTGATTTTCACATCTGACCCAGGATATATCTCTGTTGTGCCTAGCGCAACTTGGGTGAAGCAGTCATTTGGACATGATATTTGGTTTTCCCCCGATTCACATACTTTATTGTCATTGCATATCCCGCCAACATCGCCATCTTGCGATACGGTGAATATAGGATCTATTGCTTTCCCATCAGGCGCATCGATGCCGAATGATAAGGTGCACGAGCCGGATACCGGTTTTACATAAACTTTGAATGCATCAATAGATTTTGTTCCTCTTGAAACTGAAAATTGATTTATTCTAGCTCCCAATCCGCTTGTTGCAGGATAAATGCCCGTTGATGGGTCGCAGTTGCCGATGGTTACTATGGATTTGCTTGGGATGGTGTATGTCAATGAAGCTGGGCATTGCGATGATGATGCATCGTCTGCTTTGATTGTCCACGTGTAGTCATTCCCTTTGTAAGTTCCGGTTTTTGATGGTTCGTCAAAATTGCTTATATCAAGCAGCAAGAAGGATATGTCGCATGCCGCGCCCAATGCATTATTGGTTACTGATGCAGTAGAGCATTGTATGCCAGCGGTTGAGGCTGATGCTGTGTATGTGGTTGATGAGGAGACTAATGGATAATTGCAAGTTCCTGAGCATGAGCCTGTGTTGCCTGTGCATCCAGTTGCGGTTGCTGTACTGCCATCGCCGCAGTTGATTGTTATTGAGTTTGGAACTGAATTAAGATTGTTATAAGTGACAGAGATTTTCGAGGAGAATGGACCTACACCAACAGATGGCGTTGCTGACAGCGAGCATGATGCTGCCCCTGAGGGCTGTTCCACTACAAATGCGCTTGTCGCGCTGTCCGGGTTATATCCTAGTTTTGTTGTCATTCCGTAGATTGTGTATGTTCCTGATGGAATGGTGTTTGAGATTGTTCCTGCGATTGAGCATTGTCCATTGGCAGTGGTGCATGTCTTGGGACAAGAACCAAAAACATCTGAGCAGAATTCCGCGTTCAACGGTCCTCCTCTTATTGATGTTATTTCGAATGATGCATCGTTTACATTGCCGTCG
>CAYIDG010000060.1:3895-5037 GCA_964362055.1 uncultured archaeon
GTCTGAAGTTACTTTTCCTGTTGCTGTTATCGGATTTCCTTTGGAATAGGTTGCTGAATCGGTTGAGATTGACAAAGATAATGATGACATTAATGAGGATAATATGCAGGAGAAGTCGTCTGTTGTTCTTTCGGTGCCGCATGTGCTTCCGCTGTTGCATGTCCGTAATTGTTTTCTTTTGGAGTTGGAGGTGCATTCGGCTGACTGCCAATTGCTGCATTTAGTTTCCTGGCAGACACCTCTATCAGAGCAGTCTGCAGTGCATGTTCCGCATCCTGAGGAGGGGCTGCATGATGGAGTGCATGTGGCTGTAAAGCCGTCTGAGCATGTTGATGTTTTCTGCGGGCAGACTACTGTAGAGCCGCCTGAGCAGGAGATGGAACTGCCGCTTACTGCATATGTTTCTCCGGATGTGCAGGCGTTGTTGTCGTTGCATGAAGTTCCTGGTGAGGGTGTGCAGCTGCCTCCGCTGCATGACTGGCCTGAATATGGGCATGATGTTCCTGTTGCTGACTGTGATGGGGATGGCTTGTTTGATTCGTCGCATGGGCTGTTGGTTGGCGAGCAGGTTCTTGTTTGGGTGTAGGTTGAGCCGCATGACTGGGATGATGGGGATGGCGACCAGTCGGTGCAGGACCATGTGCATGATGGGGATGTAGGTAGTGGGGTTAGTGTTGGAGGGGTTCCATAATCGCCGCCATCGTCTCCTCCAATTGGAACTTGACAAGTTGAATCTGGTGTGCAATGAGAAAACTCACACATACAGTTGTTATTGCACTTATCGAAACACCTATTCCAGACATTGTCTATTTTTAGACACTTTCCAAGTGCTCCATCTGGACAATCGTAATTGCTACCGCATTGCGCACCACAGCTATTTATTACACAGGATGATGTCCTGGCGTATGGTGTAGGGTCGCAAATCAATGGAAGAAAACAATATTCATATTTACTTGAACTGCGACCAATATAAAGATCTATAACTGTTTTACTACAATCAAAAGGCGCTTCTTTTGTGCAATAACCACATATATGATGAGTTGTTGTTGTTGGCGTAGGGTAAGTATATTCTGGTGTTGGATATGAGTATGCCGGTGTTGGATATGTGTATGCTGGGGTAGGTTAAGTCTATGCAGGTTTTG
>CAYIDG010000061.1:0-4922 GCA_964362055.1 uncultured archaeon
AGGAGTAGACTTATAATACTCTTCTCTCTATTTTTATTTTCGTTGTTTCTGATGAAGAAAATCTTTAAATTGGAATAAACAATCTAATTTAGATGAAAGTTATTGGTTTAACTGGAACGATGGGCAGCGGGAAGGAAGTTGTAAAGGATTTCATCAAGCAAAAGTACAATTGCTATTACGTTACCCTTTCTGACATCATTAAAACCGAGATGGAGAAGAAAAAAGGGGCCATAGACAGAACTACATTACAGGATATGGGGAATGAGATGAGGAAAAAATACGGTAACCACATTCTTGCTATGCTGGCTGTGGAATATCTGGGGAGGGATAAGCAGGCGATAATCGTTGATGGCATCAGGCACACGGCTGAGATTGATTATCTGAAGAAAAAGTTTGGGGATGGTTTTAAATTGGTGGCGGTAGACGCGCCGCAGGAAATGAGATTTCAAAGAATTTCTCAAAGAGGCAGGGAGGATCCAAATGCTTGGGAGGAGTTTGTTAAAGCTGATGAAAGGGATCAGGGGATAGGTGAGGCGGAGTATGGGCTGCATGTTAAAGATTGCATTGACAGGGCTGATGCTTTGATAGTAAACGATGGTTCTTTAGAAGATTTACAGAAGAAAGTTGATGAAGTTACGCAGAAGATTTTCGCGGGTTAGATAGAAACGAAAGATTAATCCTGTTTTGCATAAAGAAGATAATAAGGCCTATAAGGATCATCCGATGGCTCACGAACTTCACTAATAGTGGCAATATGTGCTGCTGATTCGCTTTCTCCAATAGCTTTATTGACTATAGTTGGCACACGCAAGTCTAAACTTCTTCCATCGACATTCATCCTTATACCTTCGGCATAAGTTGTATTTGGGCGGTTGCCTTTTCTGGGGCTTAATAAAGTTACCACCTTACCTGGTACTAGTAATCTGTGATCTCTGTATTTCACAAAATCAATGGCAAAATCTGCAAATCCGTCCGGGCTTAACGAGTGCCTTCCTATTACTTCCGCATATTCACCTGAATGCAATCTAACGTTTCTAGCCCAAAGTCGTTTATAAGGGGTTTCCCTGTCAGGTGACCACATTCGGTAATCCCATGCAGAGTAAGCGGTTGTTGAAGAGCGCCTGTGTTCGTAATCGGTAACTATAATTTCTAGAACCTCTGAATGTCGTGTTGTCGACATACTAATTTATTTAGTACAAAAACGCTTAAATTACTTGGTTTTTAAATTAAGAAAGTGACTCGGTTAGATAAAGTAAAACAAGCCGACCCAGAAGTGGCTGAGATAATTCTTAAGGAACTAGATAGGCAGAAGTTTGGACTGGAGATGATCCCTTCTGAAAATTATGTTAGTCTTGCCGTACTGCAGACAATCGGAACAGTGTTTACCAACAAGTATTCGGAAGGCTATCCTAGGAGGAGGTATTATGGCGGGAATGAATTTGTCGATGAGGCAGAGCAATTAGCCATAGACAGAACTAAACAAGCTTTTGGGGTGCCACATGCGAATGTACAACCGTATTCTGGAACGCCAGCGAATTTTGCAGTATATATGGCAACATGTCAAGCTGGTGATACTATAATGGGGCATAGCCTGCCGGATGGCGGTCATTTGACTCATGGCTGGAAGACAAGCTTTTCTGGAATTTTCTATAAGGCTGTCCAATACCATGTAAAGCCAGATGGCTACATAGATTTTGATGAAGTATGGAAGTTAGCCAGAGAGCATAAGCCGAAGCTGATTTGGGTTGGGGCTAGCGCATATGTAAGGGAATTTCCTTTTGAGGAGTTTTCCAAGGTGGCTGATGAAGTTGGTGCTTATTTGGCTGCGGATATAGCGCATGTTGCTGGGTTGGTTGTTGGTGGTGCTCACAAAAGCCCTGTGCCATACGTTCACATAATCACCACTACAACGCACAAGACACTTAGAGGTCCTAGGGGGGCAGTTATAATGGTTACTGAAAAGGGGTTGAAGAAAGACCCTGAACTTGCAGATAAAATTGACAAGGCGGTCTTCCCCGGTCTGCAAGGCGGCCCTCATGACCATACTACTGCAGCTATTGCCGTAGCCTTGGGAGAAGCATTGAAGCCGGAATTCAAAGAATACGCCCACCAGATAGTTAAGAATGCTAAAGCTTTAGCCCAATCATTGATGGATAATGGGATTAAACTTGTTTCTGATGGGACTGACAATCATTTGATGCTTGTTGATTTAACCCCTTTTGGAAAAGGAAAAGGAATTTTTGCGCAGGAAGCGTTGGATTTGGGAGGGATTACTCTGAATAAAAATACTATACCTAGTGATCCTTCATCGCCTTTCTATCCTTCTGGTATTCGTTTAGGCACACCAGCATTAACTACCAGGGGTATGAAGGAGGAAGAGATGGGATTGATTGGAAAATGGATATCAGAAATTATCATGGAAGTAAAAGCTTATCAAATGCCTGATGGCAAGGAGGAGAGGAATAAAGTTCTGAAGAGATTTAGGGAAGAGATAAAGAACAATGAAATAATAAAAAGGATTAAACAAGAGGTAGTTGATTTGTGCAAAAGATTTCCATTGTATCCGGAATTGGTGTAAAGGATGGTAGATTTTTTAACGATAACAATTGCCGCGGTTTTTGTCAGCTTTATTTTAGAATTTGTTCATGTCAGATTTTTGAGAGGATGCCATGGCATTGATTTGTTGTTCTTTGCCCCTTGGTTGATTGCAGGCAAGCTTGGATTTTCCAGCGCATTGACTTTAGGGTTTATTCTAATGGCTATCCACATAATTTTCAACCTGCATATGGCGCGATTTGTAGTTCTGGCATTGCCTGCATTGTTGCTTGCTGTCATTCTTGGGGGTAAATTAGGAATCGCTGGGTTCTATACGGCTTTGACGGTTTATATGATTGCTTCAACTGTTACAACAACTATGTTCGGGGGATTGGGGCCGAGATTTATTTTGTTTTTAATTGTTGGAACGTTATTTAACATTGGATTATTCTATGGCTATCAGAATTTGTTATAAGAAATGATTATAATTTCTAATAAAAGCAAACAATTAATTAATGCCAGATATAAGGGAATGGGTTAGAAATCAATTAAGAGCCGGATACTCTGTTAGGGCAATTAAGCAGTCTCTTATCAATGGTGGTTATAATCCTAATTTAGTTGATGAAGTTATAACTGAAGCTAATGTAAAAAAACCAGTGGCTCTTAAAACACATGGGCAATATAAGATTTTGCTTGTCTTTGGATTGGTTGCCATTTTTGCAGTAGCTATCTATTTCTTTTATCCAGATTTGTTAAGTCAAATTATTTTGTCATTTTATGCAAGTCAAACTTTTAAACAAGAAGATGTTGTATTTGTCTCGGAAGTTGATTTAGAATTTCAATCCAAGGTTAAAGGTATAACTGGTTATGACTGGACGAATTTCTTGAATGCTGATGGTAGTGACAATGCGAAGATAGCTGCATTGCTGTTTTTGGCAAATGAGATAGACGAATTGGATGGCAACTTTAATTTTGTTGATCGCTCTGTTGGGATAAGCAGGAGTGAGTTGGGCATATCAAGGCTAGACGCGACTGACAACAGCAGGGAGAATCTGTTGAGATTGGTAGGGAATGTCAAGTCAGTTAACAATGTTTTCTTCTTAAAAGGTTTGGAGACTGGTAAGATAAAGGCAAACAGGCTTTCTGTTATTGAGAATTTCTTTAGCAAAAATTTATTGCCAGAGGGGGAATTGTCATTTGATTTAGCAGATGTCTTTGCTGAAAAGCTTGGATTAACTTCAGATAGTTATTCCAGACTTGTCTCTCTGATGATTGTTAATTATAACATATTTTTAGCTGAGTGATAGCCCCGTAACAGTAGTTGGCAAAGTTGATAAAGCTTTGTTTTCAAAACCTTAAAAATCACGGGTAGTTTTTCTATTTTTCGTTAAGAATCAGTCAAATTTTCAATAAAGATTAATTGGAGAACAAGAAAACGAGATTAAGAAACAGAAAATAACAGAGATGGCTCTACTCACAACTAACAAAATCTATTCACTACTCGAAGCGATATTCACTATCCTCCCGGATCGAGATACGAGCAAAGCGTGTAAAGCATTACTCCAAACATCTTGGCTGTTATGAATGGCTCTTTTGGAATGAACTTCAATATAGCTAAGCCAACCATAATGTTAGCCAATATCCAAAGATTGTATAAACATGCAGAGAACATGAAGTAAAATAATCTTACAACATATCTTTTTGATGTTGTTCTTGCTTTGAAATCCTGCTTGACTCTGTAAGATGTTTCTATTCCCCAACGTTTACCGTATTCATGGAATAGAATCTTTGCGTTGTCTTCTCTAACTCTAAGATTTGTGGCAAATACTCTTTTGACATTTTCTTTATCGTTTACAATAACCAGTTTGAATTTTACGTGCTGGTATCTTGTATCACCCATCACATAATCAAGAATTTTAGGCGCATTGTTTTCTTTGATCAATTTCTGAATTGCCTTGTTCTTAACAGCAGGCATGAGCCATTTAACTTTCTGCTGATAAAGGGCATCAATGCATTTTACTGTGAAAAATCCTCTGTCAACATAGACATTTCTTATACTGATTTTACTTTTGGCGTAGGTTATCAATTCGTCAAGAATTTTGTATTTCTCATCAAAGGCATGCATTGGCAAAGCCAACAAGGTAAATCTTCTTCCGTTCTCAACGATGTTTATTGTGGCAAATCTAAAGCAGTGTGTTGTTCCATTCTGTGGCTTTGTTTCACAAACCATGAAATCATTCTTATTGCCGTAGTAAAGCCAGTCATGCAAATCAATAGCAACATCCAGTTTCTTCTTTTTGAAGACATTGTTTTTCTTCGCTATCCTGAATATCCCCTCGAATGCTTTTCGGAAATTCTTTCTTAATTCCTCTGAGTCTGATTTTCTT
>CAYIDG010000062.1:0-4886 GCA_964362055.1 uncultured archaeon
CAAGAAATCTGTAATTTCTTCTTCAAGCATATAGGATATGTCGTCTAAGTTAATTCCCATTCTTCTCGCAATCTCTTCGAATAATATTTGCCCATAAAACACTCCCTGTCTCCTTAAGTCGTCTTTCAAGTCCTTTAGGTATGCTAGCCTTTTTGCGATATTCAATATTTGTCTTTCCTCGTCAGACGTGTCAATTCTTTTCAGTAATTCCTCATAAGAAATGGGCAACTTTTTCTCTACTTTTCTGAATTCTCTAATGTGCGAGAAAAATTCTTCCTTTGTCCAAGGCTTGTTATGTATATCCAAGCACGGGATCCACTTGAACTTTTCCCATGTTCGTTCTCTTTCCATTTCATTCAAGCTATCCCATTCGTTGGCTATTTCATTCAATTGAATGGTAGCAGCTTTTTTATCTGGTTTTAAAGCAATTTCAATGAAATCATGCAAATTTTTATTGTCACCGATTTTGTTAGCTATTATTTCTTTCGTTTTGTCAGCAAACAAATTGTTGATTATGAACTGCACCCAAATTAATGGACCATATTTGATATTTTTGCTGAGATAATCTAGATATACCGCTTTTAATTCACTGTTTGTTTTTGACTTGAGGTTGGACTTTGCTATTCTCTCGCCTGCAGTCATGTAGTCATTTCCAGTTTGCATGAACAATCTTTCAAATTCTTCGTAATTATCAAGATTTTCCATGTATTTTTCTTTCAGAGCAGAAACAAATTCAATCCACTTGGTTTCATCTATATAACAAACTTCGTTACCGTCTTCTGGGACATAAACTTGTTCATAAAATGGCGATAGAACTACATCTTTGTTTACTGTGGTTAGGCAAATCAACGACAATTCTGTATATTGTACACCATATTCTCTTGCCAATATTTTCTTCCAAACCATCTCTATTCCCTGAAAGCTTCCTCTTCATTCAAACCGAGTTCTTTCCTTACCTTCATGGTTCTCTTCGCATACCCCTCATAAATTTCCTTAGGCTTGTGTAAGCTGTATCCCCCTTTAGCATTTTCATACAATGAGCAATCGAATACATCAGCATCTTTTACCAGTTCTACATAAGGCTTGTTACTGTGAATTTGCTTCTCACTATGATGGGCTATAGCCTCTGTAATGATTGATATTTCCTCAGATGTAAAATCACCAAACTCTTCAAGCATGTTTCTTGCTATTTCAGCCCCTCTCTTACCATGTTCCTCATATTTGCCTTCAACAATCACATAGATATCATGCAGTAGACACGCTAGCTCAGCAATCTCCATATTCAGGTTCCTTTTCTGCGCCAGTATCCGCCCTATTTGCAGGCATCCAGATGAGTGCTTCAATTCCCAAACTATGGAACTTTCGCGTTTGCTGTCTGGCAGTTTACTTTCAAGGAGCAATTGCACTACTTTGCGCTGTACTTTTTCAGACCTAGATAAGTTATTCCCTTTGAAGTGTTGGAAATCTTTTACCATATACTAATAGAATAGACGATAATCTTTAAAAGAAACTTATTTCTTCTTCTTTGCTTCCTTCTTTAATTTCAACAAATTTATCTTAAACCCACATTTGTTGCACGCCAAAGTAAACTTTTTGTTAACTCCAGCGCCAGTAACAAACGGCTCCCCCCATACTTCCTTCCTCTTCTCGATATTGCTGCATTCAGGACAAGTAAGCTCTACATTGGCATCTGGTTCTTCCCCAAGTTTCAGTATCCTAATCTTCCCTGTAATTTTCCCGGAAGAATTCCCCAACTCCCTTGTTGTAACATATTCTAATGCCATATCATCACAGAGGTCTTTTCTTAGGACGCAGTGCCCTTGATCCACAATTCCTGCACTTAACCTTGCCAGCCCTGACTTTCGCAGAATCAGCCCTAATCTTGCTCTTGCACACCCTGCAGACAAAAACCCTCAGATACAATCTGCCCAAAGCTTCTGGGAAAGTCTTCTTAACCATACCAACCTTTAATCTCTTTAAGCAACCTTTAAATATTAACTTTGCTACTTAACTTTTTGGTACAATGCTCAAGCCCGAGATAAGAATCCTAGGTTTCGACGACGGTCCTTTTGACACAAAATCAAAAACCACACCAGTGATTGGCGTTATATATAGGGGAGGGAAATTCTTGGACGGCATACTTAGGACTGATGTGGAAATCGACGGCTTGGACTCCACAGGAAAACTGGCAAAGCTTATTAATTCAACACGACATAAACAACAGTTGAAAGTAGTGATGCTCGACGGCATTACAGTAGGCGGTTTTAACATCATTGATATAAAGCAGTTGCATGAGAGCACTGGCATGCCAGTCATAGTTTTCAACAGGAAACATCCTGATTTGGATTCTGTCAGGAATGTGTTGATGAATCTCGCAGATTTTGATACAAGATGGAAGATGGTTAAAAATGCCGGGAAAATCAAGGAATGTAAATTAGATAATGATAAAAAAATTTACTACCAATCTCTGGGCATGGCAGATGATGATGTGGAAGACACACTATTATTAAGCTCTACACATGGTGATATACCAGAACCGTTGCGTGTGGCACATCTGATAGCGACAGCAATAGTAAGGGGAGAGTCCTATGGACGTGCGTAAACTCTGGAAAAGGCTGAACCAAGGATGGACTGGAATAATCTTCTCTGTATTCCTGGGAGTGCTGTTTGCCACATTCTTTTACTATGTAGTTCTGGCTACTGCATTGCAGACCAACCTGCCTGTGGTAGCAGTAGTCTCTTCATCCATGGAGCATGACAACCCAGAATTAACCTATTATGGCTGGCTGCAGAAGACATTCAACTATCCGCGAGTAACAATAGAGTCTTGGTCCGCTCCCAACGGCTTTTCGATAGGCGACATGCCTATAGTTCAAGGTTCTGACGATTATTCAGTTGGTGACATCATAGTCTACAGCGTAAAAGAGCAGCCAGCGCCGATAATCCACAGGATAATCAAAATCAATGACAATGGAACTTACCAGACAAAAGGCGACAACAACTTGAGCCAGCTGTCCTATGAATATTCGGTCAAGAAAGAGCAGGTACACGGCAAGGTAATCTTTATAATTCCCAAACTCGGATATGTAAAGGTATTAGCTTCGAAAATACTGGGTATTTGATATGGTTAAATTCTGCGAGAAATGCGGCAACCTGATGACTGTGGAGAAAAAGAGGAAGCGTTCGTTTTTAGTCTGCAAGAAGGGGCACAAGCAGACGATGAAGCGCGAGAAGATTGTGATTTCAGAGCACTTTGCAAACCAGAAGCGCGGGATAGTTGTCATGGGCAAAGATGAGGGGATAGCCGAACTGCCTAAGACTAAGATAATGTGCCCTAAGTGCGAGCATATGGAGGCGCATTGGTGGATGCAGCAGACAAGAACCGCGGACGAGCCGCCTACATTGTTCTACAGATGCATGAAGTGCAATTACAGCTGGAGAAGCTACGGTTAGCAATTAAAACTTTTAAGCTTTAATTCCTCAATCATTTTTAAACATACTCTAAGGGTTAGTTATAAATGACAGAAGATGCGTTAGAAAAGGTCAAAGAGGCTGAAGATAAAGCAGTCAAAATTCTAGAGGAAGCTACCCAAGATAAAGAAAAAATAATTGCAGATGCTAGGAAAAGAGTTTTAGATATAATGGAAGAGGCAGAGGAAAGCTCAAAAAAAGAAAGAGAAAAGCTCCTGGAAAAATTAAGAAAGGAAGTTGACAAAGAAAAGCAAGAAAAAACGGAGACTGCAGAGTTTTCTATAAAGAAGCTGAAATCCGATTCTAAAAGTAAAGTTGCAAAAGAAGTTAGCTTTTTGTACCAGAAATTCCTCGAGGCGATCTGATGATCAGACCTAAAGAAATGACGATGGTAAGGATAATCAGCCCATCCAGAACAGTCCGCGATGTAGTGGAAACATTATATGACTTGAAGGTTTTGCACATACTTGATTTCAAGAAAGGTGATGCAGAGTTTTTTGACATAGGCAAGCCATTCAAAGAAGCAACCTCCTATTCAGAGCAGTTAATAGCACTTAGAGCCATGATTGCAAGATTAGGCATATCAGGCGTCCCGAAAAATCTGAAAAATTTCAGAGATGCCCAGCAAAAATTCTTCAAGCTCAATAAAATATTCAAAAGCACCATAGAAAAATTTGATAAAGCAAAGTCTATAGAAAATGAACTTCTAAATGAAGCCAACAATCCTCTAACAGGTCTTGGCATCACACGAGAGAAAATCAAGGAATACAAATCTCTGGTGAGTTTCGCCGGCACTGTAAAGTCTCCGATAGAATCGAAACTGCAGCGTTTAACTTCCGACTACATGCTTCTGCAAAAGAAGCTGGAAAAGCAAATCGTATTTGCACTTTTCGTCAAACGGGAATTCGAAGAAAAAACTAAAGCAATATTAAGCGAATCTGGTTTCACCGAGTACCAAGCACCTTCTTTAACTAAGGCTGAACTAGAGGGGAGATTGGGTAGAGTAAGAAAAGAGACAGCTGCATTAGAAGGGCAATTTGAGGGTTTCAAAAAAGCCAACTCCCAATCCCTGGCAGATTACGAGTACAGTTTAGCCCAGTTGAACGAGAAGGCTGAAGTGCCGTTGAGATTCGCAGCGAGTAAAAGCACATTGGTAGCAACAGGCTGGATACCAACCGACAAAGCAGAGCAGTTGAAGCAAAATTTATCCAGCGTAACTAGAGAAAAAATTTTCGTCGAACTGCTTCACGGGAAAAATCCACCGACTGTGTTAGAGAATCCAAAATTAACCAACCCATTTGAATTTCTTTTGAACATGTACTCCCTGCCGAAGTACTATGAGATTGACCCTACGATAATAATGTTCTTCGCGGTTCAATTGTTCTTTGGTTTCTTGCTCGGGGATGTCGGATATG
>CAYIDG010000063.1:0-4883 GCA_964362055.1 uncultured archaeon
TTTGGTTTGAATCTTGTAGATTATTTTTGTTGATTCGATTATATTTTTCACTTCATCTGGGTTTCTCATGCCTCTCAATACTATGTCCCCGCCTTCCTTAAAACTTCTTACACGAACTGTCCCGACATTCAGCGCCCTGCCGAAAAGAGATTTGTCCACCATCACGTCCGCAATGCTTTGGTAAGGTATAATCGTTTCCTTTATGTCCAAAAGCCCCTCTACTTTCTTGATTTCATTGTTGGTAATGACATACTTCCTCCAAAGCCTCCCCCATTCCGGCTCTTCTGCGAATCCTGCAGCTATCGCCAAAACACCGAAGAACAATGCCAGATGCAGAAGGTTGTTGAAGACATTAAGGTTCGGGGAGATGATGTATAGGATTATCAAAACTAGGACAACTATGAAGTAATTGGGCAAATAATGCAACCTAGAAGTTCTATAGACCAACTGCCCTTCTTTCTTCTTCATAATTCTAGATTAAACTTTCATACTAAAAAGTTGCGGAAAAAGTAAAAGGAAGGGAAGAGATTACTCTTCTTCCTCGCCTTCTTCTGACCCACTGGTCTCTACGGTTTCTCCGGATTCTTCAGCCGGCGCCTCTTCAGTCGCTTCAGCTGCACCCTCTGATTCAGAGGATACAGAAGTCTTCTCGCCGATGGCGAACCTGTTGCTCACACTTGTGATTTTGACGTGAGTCTTCTCGCCCTGCTTGGCTCCGTTGACGAATACAACAAAGTTCTTCACTCTTGCTATACCGTCTCCCTTGGAACCAACTTCGCTGATTTCTACGTCGTATTCCTCGCCTACTTTAACAGGCTTTGGTGTAGAATCTTCTCTGTCGAAATCACGGCCGCCGCCTCCGCCTCCGAATCTTCTACCGCCGAAACCTCGTCTTTCAAATCTCATTTTAATTTAACCTCCATTTAAGTTAGAACTCAAGAATCCCATTTAGTTTAACCTCATTACAGAATTTTTGAGTAATAGTAAAAGAAGCAGCATAGTCAGTCACGTTAGTTAAGTTCATTCCTCCGAGTTCTTTTATATTGCAATAATTAAACAGATAGGTATTTAAGCTTAAGCGCTGAGGAGGGGATTTGAACCCCCATGGGACAAGCCCGCTGGTTTTCGAGACACACCTTATTTTATAATCCAGTGCTCTACCTGATTGAGCGACCTCAGCAATTAAGATATCCTATAATACTTTATTAGCTTTTCTGGGAAGATTAGATTATGAAAAGTGTTTTTCTTGTTACAAGCAATCTGGGGAAAGTAGAGGAGATTTCCAAGCATCTGGAGAAGTTTGGTATAAAGGTAATAGGCAAGGAGATGGAGATACCTGAAATTGGAGATGAACAAGAGACTATAGCCAAAGGGAAGGCACGATATGCAGTTGAAATGTTAAAAATGCCTGTAATAGTTGAGGATACGGGATTATACCTTGATGCTTACAAGAACTTCCCAGGAATTAGGTCTAAGTTTGTATTCCAAGCTATTGGATACGAAGGTATTCTAAAGCTTCTAGAAAATAAGTCTAGAAAAGCTTTTTTCAAAACTGTTATGGTATACTGCGAACCTAATCAAGAGCCTAAGATTTTTGTTGGGACAAATAACGGTAGGATGGCAGAAACTGTAAGAGGTATATCACATCTTAGGTTGCCATATGACAGTATTTTCATTCCTGATGGGGATGATAGGACTTTCGCTGAGATGGCGAAAGAAGAGAAAGCTAAATATTCTGCCAGAGCCAAGGCAGCTGAAGAATTTGCCAAATGGTTTTCAAAAGACGAGTAATTTCATTTTTCAACTAAAACCGCTTTGTTAACCTGCAGATAGCCCGAAGAAGTCTTATTGTCCCAAACATTCTCAGCATCAACAAATTCTATTTTTTTCTTGAATATAGGCCCATCGACAACGAAAGTATTATAATAACCGCCTTCCCCCAAGATATCAAATCCGAATTCCTTACTAAGCTGTTTGAACTCCTCAAAACTGGATTTGCTCAACTTCCTGCCCAACCATTCTGGCCCCAACCCATCGCTTGCAACATCCGTCAGCATTATGTCAAACCCTGAATTTATTGTCTTTTCGAACAACTCTTCTGATGTAAGATTTTCATAAGGAACCATCAATTCTATTCCGAACTTCCCAGCTACCCTCCTCCACTCCCTTATCTGTGTCGCCTGCAGACCTACCCCACCGACCAAAATCCTGTCTACACCTAACTTTGAAAAAACTGCCTCCAACTCTTCTGCCTCCTCTTTCGGACCTATTTTGTTCGACTTTATATGGATTAGTGGTATGCCCAATGCCTCAGAAGACAACCTAGTCCATTCTACAGTAGCATATTGGTATAGGAATGACTCGGTGCTTCTTGGTTTTACGGAAATCAAAGCTTCTACATCCCAACCTTTGTCTAATGCGTATTTCAACGCCATAGAAGAATCCTTTCCCCCAGAATACATCACTGCAACTCTCATACAACCACTTATTCTTTCACAGTTTTTAAATTTATCTCTAATCACTTTCTTTTAAGCATGGCCTTCTTTTTCATAAGCTCTAGATATTTAGTTTGGTACTCCACTGATTGCCTAGCTTGCTTTGGCTGATGCTTAAGTTCCTTTTCCTCTTCCTCCAACTCTTCTATCATTTCCTCACTAGGCGTTGGCATTAATCTTAGAAATATCTCTGCGCCAATGTAAAATATTGGAAAGAATGCCGCCAACGCTATAATAGTATGCAAATCCAAAACTACAGCATTGTAAATCACGCCTATGGCTACTGTGGAAAAGTATGTCACCTCCCTTATTCTTCCTATCAAATGCGCTATCTTTCTTCCCTTTATGGCTTCGTACATTATCAGAGAACCGTAAGTCAAAATAATAGCTGTCATTCCAACATGGGTTAAAGATATGGTAGAAAACCCTTTTTGAACGAAATTATTCACGATTGTCCTGGAAAAATCCAAACCTACCCAAAACATTACAAAACCGTTGGCTATTGCATTGCCGAATGATGTGCCTTTTCTTTCCTGGAAATATTCTGTAAGTAACCAGTTCAGCCAAACGGGTATTATAAGCCAGAGCAATTCTGGGTTTTTAAGTGGCATGAACGTAAACTGCAGCCATCTGTCTGCCAACAACCAAAGGTAATTGGATGCTATTAAACTCTCTGGCAAAACCATAAGTGTCTTTAATTAACTTAACTTTATGTAAAAATTAAGGTTAATTGCTGATTATATGAAAGTTCATCAAGAGGGCATAAAAGTACAAACCAAGAAGCTGAATGACTTTGTAAAAATCACGGAAGATATCCAAAAGGTTGTGGGCAAATCTAAAATAAACAAAGGCATCGCATCTGCAAATAGCCTGCACAATACAGCAACAGTAATAATTCAGGAGGCTGACCCGACTATTTTCCAAGATACATTGGCTTTATTCGAAAGAATACTCCCATCGAGTGGAAAATATAAACATATAGAAGAAGGCCCGGAAAATGCAGCTGCGCATCAAAAACAAAATCTACTAGGAAACTCCATTAGTATACCTGTAAGGGATGGTAAACTGGCTTTAGGGACATGGCAGGATGTATTCCTCTTGGAATTTTTCGAACCAAGACAAAGAGAGGTTATCGTAACCATATTGGGTGATTAGATAGAGAAAGAAACTGTCAGCACATTAGTCAAAGACACTGTCCAGCCCAGAGACTATCAGATAAACATCGCGAAAACTGCATTTGAAAAAAATACCTTATGCGTGCTGCCGACGGGTATGGGTAAGACACTTGTGTCGGTGTTGGTAGCGATGAAGAGATTGGAGTTGTATCCCGACGGCAAGGTTTTGGTTTGCAGCCCAACGCGCCCCTTGTCTGCACAACATAAAAACAGCTTCGAGGAATTTACAAAAATCAATCCTGAGGAGATTGTCTTATTTACAGGCAGGATTAAACCTGAGAATAGAACTGCACTGTATAAAAATGCAAAAATAATCATAGCGACACCGCAAACTATAGAAAAAGATTTGGAAGCTGGAAGATTGTATATGGAGAATTTTGTGTTTTTAACCTTGGATGAAGCCCACAGGTCTGTCAAAGAATATTCGTACCCTTATATTGCGAAAAGGTTTGTTTTGCAATCGAAACATCCTCTAATTCTGGGTTTAACGGCATCGCCTGGGGCAAGCAAAGAAAAAATACAGGAAATATGCGACAATCTTTTTATCAAAGCTGTAGAGATCCGCTCAGACCATGATGAGGATGTACAGCCTTACGTGCAAGAAATTGCAAAGGAGAACATCTATGTCGAGTTGCCAGAGGAGTTTAAAAAAATAAAAATTTTACTAGAGGAAGTGCTGAAGGATGATTTGTATTGGCTGAGGGAGCATCATTACACTTTCACCTATCAGCCTACAAAGAAAATGCTTTTGGATATCCAAAGGAGAGTGATTGCAAGTTATATGAAAGGTTCGAAAGGTGCTTATTGGGGCATATTAAGAGTGGCAGGCGCGGTAAAAATTCAGCATGCGATAGAACTGTTGGAAACGCAGGGAATTAAATTCTTGTGTGATTATTTCAAAAAATTAGAGGCCAGTAAAAAGAAAACCGATAAAAGACTAATGAATGACGCTAGATTAAGGGAAGCCACCAGCCTAACAGCAGGATTATACTCTAAAGGCATAGAACATCCTAAATTGGGAAAGGTTGTGGATGTAGTTAAAGATTTGCTGAGAGATAAGCCTGATGCGAGAATAATAATTTTTGCCAACTTCCGCTCAACTGTCGATAAGATAAATCAATTGCTCAAAGATAGTGGAATTAAATCTGAAATACTTATTGGACAGGCAGTTAAAGAGGGTAAAGGTTTGACACAGGAACAACAAATAGAAACA
>CAYIDG010000064.1:0-4856 GCA_964362055.1 uncultured archaeon
TATTTTTAAGTGCCTTTACCAGCGCCTTCTCGTTCACAATCCTTCCTCTGGCAACATTCACCAAGACAGCACTGCTCTTCATGATTTCAAATTGTTTTGCATCTATCATATTTTCCGTCTCTTTTGTGAGCATCGCATGGAGAGTAATCACATCAGATTTCCTAAGCACATTCTCCAATGAAGTCAGTTCAATTCCTAACTCTCTAGATTTATCATTACTGACATAGCGGTCATAAGCTATGATATTCATACCGAACGCTTTTCCATATTCGGCAACTTTCCCGCCAATCCTCCCCAATCCTACAATACCCAGAGTCTTCCCTCCCAGTTCTTTTCCGAAAAATTTGTATCTCTCCCATTTGCCTTTCTTCATGTGTTCAAATGCCCAAGGAGTCTTTCTAACAAGGCTTAGGATCAATGCGAATGTATGCTCTGCTGTCGGCAATGTGTGCGCACCTTCCAAATTGATTATCTTAATTCCTTTCCTTTCAGCTCCCACAACATCTATGTGCTCAATTCCTGTGGTAGCAGATGCTATAATCTTGAGCTTTTTCGCATTCTTCAAGAGTATTTTATCAATCAAGGTCTCAACCCTTACAACCAGTATATCCGTATCTTTTACTTCCTTCAACAACTGTTTTCTGTCTAACCTTTTACTAACTACATTCCCAATTTGCTTTAGTATTGCAACTGCATCTTCAGGAAAATACTCAGGTTCTGTAATTAAAATTTTATACATATTCAGCAATCTCTTCCCTTACAATATCTTGTGCAAAC
This sequence comes from uncultured archaeon, assembly GCA_964362055.1. Taxonomy (GTDB): domain Archaea; phylum Aenigmatarchaeota; class Aenigmatarchaeia; order CG10238-14; family SCSR01; genus JACQIA01. The sequence goes on from CAYIDG010000064.1 coordinate 778, forward strand.
CTGAAAAGTTCTTTTGCCTTATCCATAGTCTTCGCTTCAGAATTAATTTTTATCGCTGGCAGAGTATTTGAAGGCCTTATCAGCACCCAACCGTCATTATTCAAGATTTTTATCCCATCCAAATCAATTATCTTATAGCCTAAGCTGGAAAATCTTTTCTTCAAATTTTTCATAACACCGAACTTCAAATTGTCTGGACAAACTATTTCCTTGACAGGTATAGACGGATATACAGGTATATCATCAACAAATTTAGAAAGTGGTTTCTCGCTATTCGACAGCAATTCAACCATCTTCACACCTGCAAACACACCATCGTCAAACCCAAAAATATCCGAGAAGAACAGGTGATTGCTATGCTCACCGCCAAATATTGCCCCTTCCTCCAACATCCTATTCCTGATGTATGCCCTGCCAACCCTATTAACCAAAGGTATGCCACCATTAACCTTAATTATCTCCTCCACAGCATTAGAGCAGCAAACATCAAAAACAATCTTTGAATTTTTATTTGACTTTAAGATGGTAGATGCGAAAATTGGTATTGTCAGATTGCCTGATGACACATATCTTCCCTTCTCATCAACAAACGCAACCCTGTCACCGTCACCATCAAACGCAATTCCTATGTCAGCCTTTTCCTTCAAAACGACTTCACTTAATACTGATAATGCTTCTTCTGTTGGATCTGGGGAACGATTCGGAAATCTACCATCCAATTCTTCATTTATTGTCACCACTTCACAACCAAGTTTCTCTAGAATTTCAGGTGCTGTCAATGCACACACACCATTTCCCGTATCCAACACAACTTTTAGTTTATTCTTTAATTTGATTTTGCTGGTAACAAATTTTACATACTCATCAATAATTTTTTCATGATGATTGATCGAACCTTCTGCTGCTAGATTGAACTTCTGTTCCAGGAAAATCTCTTTCACCTTCTCCAAACCCAAACCTTCTGATATGCTGACACCATTCTTCCCACACAATTTAAACCCATTCCATTCAGGAGGGTTGTGAGAAGCAGTAATCATCACACCCCCATCTTTTTTCAAATACTCTATGGAGAAGTACAAAACTGGCGTTGGAACTACACCCAAATCAACAACGTTACAGCCTACAGAAGTCAGTCCTTTAACCAAAGCATCTCTGAGTGTCTCACCACTTAACCTGGCATCCCTTCCAACTAAAATTTCCTTCCCGCTTCCTATGTAGGAACCGAATGCCTTGCCTATTCTTTCCGCTGTTTCAGCAGTCAAGTCCTTACCAAAAATCCCCCTTATGTCATAAGCCCTGAATATGTTTTCATCTATCATAAATTCCCTGAAATGAATTGTTTAGCAAGCTCTAATTCTTTTGCATCTCTTGGGTCAGTCCAGAAGCCTTCTACAGTAACAGAACCAAAGTCATAGCCATCATCTATAAGCATTTGTATGGCATCAGTCAGTTCTAATTCATTTCTTTTGGAAGGCTTTAATTTCTCTATAACATCAAAAACACCAGAAGGCAGAACGAATAATCCTGTCAAAACGAGATTGGATGCTGGAGATTCAGGTTTTTCCACAATTCTAATTACTCTATTTCCTTTAACTTCAACCACACCAAATTTACTCACATCTTCCATTTTCTTGAGCGCTATAACACCATCATGTTTCGATTGCTCCTTCAGAATTTTATCTATAGTGTCTACATCAAATATGTTATCTCCATAAACCAGAAGGAATTTATCTTCCTTGATTTTGCCTTTAGCATGTCTAACCGCATCTGCCGTCCCGCCTTTAGGATTTTCTTGGAAGGCATATTGTATTTTCACGCCAAATCTAGTGCCATCCCCAAAATAATCCATTATCTGCTCTTTCTTGTGATGGACAACAATAACCATATCTTCAATGGCATTCTTCTTCAGATTTTCAACTGCATACTGGAGAAGCGGCTTGTTCCCCATCTTTGTCATTACTTTAGGTGTATCCTCGCCGATGACTGGCCTTAACCTGGTTCCTAAACCAGCTGCCAGAATTACTGCTTGCATACTATCACTTTTCAGCTAAATAAGCCAATAGCAATAGTAAAGTTCAAGGACTTTAATTATTTAACGGTTTCCCACCAAACTTGCACACGAAACCCTTACAAATCCAGCCTCATCTCTATCCCATGTTTTCTAAATCCAAGCTTCTCATAGAAAGGGAAATTTTCCTCACTGCAATTTAGGATAACCTTGTAGCATCCAGCATCCTTGGCAGCATCTATAGCCTTTTGCATCACAGCTTTTCCAACACCCATACCTCTGAAATCCTTATGCGTAACCACATCCTCTATATGCCCTACTAGCCCGCCTTTATGGATGAATTTCTGTTCGATATTCAGAGTAATCGAGCCAATGATTTTTCCACTCTCGTCAGCAGCAACAAAAATCTTTCTGTAGTTGTCAGATTTTATTTTTTTGAAAATTTCTTTGGCCTTATCCAAATCAAGATTCACATCCCTTAAGTGACTTAATGTTTGAAGAAAATCCTTTTCCAAATCGCCTTCTTCCAACTCCCTTATCATAAAATTCATATCATCACTTTACCGTAACCGATTTGGCAAGATTCCTGGGCATATCCGGATCATGTCCCCTCAACAATGCAAGCTGATAACCAAGGGTTTGTATTGGGATTATTTGGGCAATAGGATTTGTGTTCCCAACCTCTGGCACTTTGATGAAGAAATCAAAGACTTCGTTATTCTTGGGAGCAACTCCAATGATATACCCACCCCTGCTTTTAATTTCAACCGCATTCGATATGGTCTCTTTCTCATTCTCCTCAGACACAAAAACTATGCACGGCGTCCCGTTTTCTATCAAAGTAATAGGCCCGTGCTTCAATTCCCCCCCAGAAAATCCTTCCGCATGTATGTAAGAGACTTCCTTGATTTTCAATGCCGCCTCCAATGCGGTAGGATATTGCAGACCCCTTCCGATTAAAAATATATGCCGTGAATCCTTCAGACTCTCAGCCAATTGCTTTATACTATCCCTGGTGTTCGCAGACGTAAGATTGTAGATAAGATTCCATAAATATTTCAATTCCTGCTTGCCCTCCTCATATTTTTCGACCAGCGTATACGCCAATAGCGTAAGTATCGCCAATTGTGACGTATAGGTTTTAGTTGCAACAACACAAATTTCAGGTCCTGCATGCATCATCAATGACTGGTCTGAATATCTGTGCAATGACGAACCCATCACATTTACCAGTGATATGACTTTACTGTTTTTATTTTTAGCAGTTTTAACAGCTTCCAACACATCTGCAGTCTCACCACTTTGAGAAACGGCTATAACCAATGTCTTGTCTGTTAGGAAATGCTCGTAGCTTGGGAATTCAGATGCGACAACAACATTTATGTGCATCTTAGCTATCTTAGAGAACAGATAGCTGGCAGTAAGGCATGCATGATAGGAAGTTCCACAAGCAACAAAGAAAACACCTTTGGCTTCTTTAATTTTTTGCGCTATTTCCAAAATTATTGATTTGTCCTGTTCTATCGCCCTTTGAATGGTTTCAACCTGTTCTGAGATTTCCTTGAGCATGAAGTGGTCGAAATTTCCCTTCATCGCCTGTTCAATGCTCCACTCCACGGTATCAACAGGCCTAACCACCTCTTTATTTTCCAAGAGGTTGAAGATACTCAAGCTATTCCCTAAAATCACTACATCGCCATCATGCAGATATGTGACATCTTTCGTGTATTCAATGAATGACGGTATGTCGCTTGCAACAAAATGGCCCTCGTCCGCCCGCCGGCGCGGCGGGGGGGCGCCCCGTCGGGGTGGCCGGTCGGTCTGTGGACGAGCGTGGCAGGGCAGCGGGGCGCACCAGCACCCCAGGGCCGGGGACTTCGGGAGCAGTTGGAGGAAGGCGCTCAACCCCTGGTGGCGTAGCTTCTAAGCCAGCCACAACCGCAGCGTGTAGCTCCTCTGCTTGTTTAGCGAAGCGGCCAATGATGGCCTTTTTCTCAATGGTTGATAGGCCAGACATAGGGCCAAACAGCCCCTCAGCATCTAGCGCAGATCGGAAGAGCGTCGTGTAGGG
>CAYIDG010000065.1:0-4784 GCA_964362055.1 uncultured archaeon
CTGTATATGTGTCTGCCCACTAAAAAGTTGCAGTACTATAGCTTCTTTGATTTCTTCCAATCCATACAGTGCGGGTGCGATTGAATTCTTTAATTTAATATAAATCTCAGGATCCCTCGCCAGCTCCAAAATCTTCTGTTCATTCTCAGAAGTTATCTCCAATTCATCCCACTCAGCCTCCACAGCCTCCACATAATTGGCCTCCAGATAGATCTCCATCTGCCTTGACAGCGTGCCCTTAACCCTTCTTGGCAGTTCCTTCAAAACACCGACAGCTTTGATCCTGTTGCCCGGTTCGGTCTTGTTCTGCATCTTCGGTACTGTAAGATCCTCTTTGAGGTAGACTCTCAGGTCAGAAGGCCTCTCGCCTTCAGTGATTTCAAACGGCTCCTCGATAACAACCCACCTGGCATCGTACAGCTTCTGCCCGACCAGCTTGAACGCTTTCCTGTTTCCGCATGAGGGATTCTCGCATTCTATAGGAATTTTTATTGCCCTCTCGGTCTGTATGATTGTGATGTTGCTTCCGCATTCCAGGCATTGGAAGATTGCCTCGCTCACCTCAGGCCTGACCTCGCTCGCACGCTTTATCATGCCGTCTATGACAATCATCTTCCCAAGATGCTCCGCCCTCACTTTCCTTATCCTTATCTCCCTGTCCTCAGGAAGGCTGTAAAACCTCACCTTCAGTTTTGTCTCAAATCCGACATCGAATTGTCTCAATGCATCCTCAGCAGCTGCAAAGGTCTCTTCAGGATTTTCAATCAAATAATCCGCCAGATCAACATCGAATTTAACGAGCAGGGAAAAATCAACGGCAATGGATTTCTTGTTTTCAGAAACTACTTTCATCAGTTCCTCTTTGTAGTACTCGTTGAAGAATTCAGAAAATTTTTCCAGAATGTTTTCCCTTTCCATAGCTATAAGAATATGACTTCAAATCATTTTATGCTTTTCTGTGATATTAGATTTTTTCTTTAAATGAAATTCTTCCAAAATTATTTGGAACTTTTCTCTTTGATCACAGCTTTGATTAATTTCAGCTTCTTATACACTTTTTCTACTGCGATATTCACGTCTTTGACGGTTCTGCCTCCGGTGCAGACAACCTTCCCAGAGCCGAAAAGCAAAAACGCAACCTTAGGTTCAGTCATTCTGTACACCAACCCAGGAAACTGCTCAGGCTCGTACTCGGAATTTTCCAAATTGTAGGCTATTCTATCAAGATTTAGTTTTCCTTCGAGTTTAGCGGAAGCAACTATGTTTTCTACCTGCACTTTATAGCCTCTAGGAACTTTCGTCCCGGTCTTCTCAACTATTTTTACTACTTTCTTGAACACCTCGTTGACATCGTCCAGACTTCTGGCGCCTGTGCATACAATCTTCCCAGAGCCGAAAATTAACGCCGCAGCCTTAGGCTTGTCAATTCTATACACCAATCCAGGAAACTGCTCAGGCTCGTATTCCATTCCTTCAAGCTTGGAAACGATTTTCTCAAGAGGAACATCAACACCCAATGCAGCAGAAGCAACTATGTTTTCAATTCTGATGCCGAACGCCAAAATTACCACCTGTTAGGTATATAATTGTTTAGAAAACTTTAAATAGCCATCTATATTCCTTTTCGCAATATTTTTAAGTAGGACTTAGTGCAGGTAATTGTCCATCTCCAGTAAAAATAGGTTCAATTTCCACACTGGAATTACTATTGTATCCCTTTCTTTTGTCAAATCCTCTTCAAAAAGTGTCACAATCAATGGGTAGAAGTTTGAGTTTGCATCAACATTCAGTATGCCAGTTGCGATGGGATTTTTCTTGAGGAACTTCCTGAGTTCTCCAAGCCGTTTTTCCTGGTTTCTTGCAGCATATTTCAGCCCAGTTTTCTTGTACCTGCCTCTGTTCCATTCCTTGCAGTCGATGCAAAGTACCAACTTGTTGCGAACAGCCAGCAAGTCTATCTCGTGTCTGCTATTTGTTTTGAACCTGAAATTCTGCTTTACAGTAAAGCCGTTGCTTCTGAAAATTTCCGTGATGAAATCCTCGAATTCTTTCCAATTGAACTTCTTCAGGACCTCCTCTATTTCCTGCCCCTCGGAAATTTTATCTTTTATCTCCTCAAAATCAACCATAACCATATTTAATAAGAAATAATTTTAATTAATATGAGAGGTGAGATGGATAAGTTTCTTAACAGGGATTGATGAGGCTGGCAATAGTCTAGAGTGACGCTCAGGCTACCAGAAGAGGTGCGCTCATCGGTCCAATGGTTATAGCAGGCGTGACGATACCCAAAATAAACGAGAAGAAATTGAAGAAATTGGGTGTAAAAGATTCAAAAGTTTTGTCGCCCAAAAAACGGGAGGAATTGTACGGTAAAATAGAGAATTTGTCATCAAACATCTCGATAATGCGCGTTCAGCCCTGCAAAATAGACAACTACAGGGCAATGGGAATCAATTTGGATAAGATCGAGGCGATGAGGATGGCGCAGATAATTGATCTAACTTCAAACGGCAGCATCTACATAGACTCGTTGACGAATAACCCCAAAAAATTCAAGCAGCTTGTGGTGAGCTTCCTGCAAAATAAGAATGCGGATTTGGTTGTGGAAAATTACATGGATGAGTCGGTTCCAGTAGTCAGCGCTGCATCAATAATAGCTAAAGTAGAGCGCGATAAGGCAATTGAAGAATTGAAGAAAGAGGTTGGTTTTGATTTTGGCGTGGGATATTCTCATGATGCCCGCAGCATACAATTTGTAGAGAATTTGATAAGGCAGACCAAAGGAAAACTGCCGGAATATGTGAGGAAGTCTTGGGTTACTACGGAAATGCTGATGGAGAAATCTTTGCAGAGGAAGCTGAAAGAATTTTTCCTAGGTAAGAGAGAAGACTGCAAGGAGGAGACTATATGAATTTAGTTCAGATACTGACATTGGCTTACATTGGATTGGGAATTGCGGCTGGCTACATCTCGAATTTGTTTGATAGCAGATTGATGTCTGTTTTAGTTTCCATTCTGATCTACATGGTCTCTTATGTCATTTTGATTAAAGCGATTCCATACAAGAAAAGGGGCTGGCTGGCTGCCAACAGCTTGATTACTTTTGTCTTGGTTTGGCTGGTTGTATGGATATTCCTGTTCAACACAAGGTGAATGGATGAAGAGGACACATTATACGAATGAATTAACCAAAGCTGTTGGAAAAGATGTTGTATTGACCGGATGGGTATTTGATACTCGAAGCCTCGGCGGTATAAATTTTATTTTGCTCAGGGACAAGGAAGGTTTGGTGCAAATCACGGCACACAAGGATAAGGTGTCCAAGGATGTTTTGAAGATTTGCGAAAAGCTGCATCAGGAGGATGTCATTGGGATTAAAGGGAAGGTGGTTAAAAGCACCAAGACGAAATCCGGCGTTGAGGTAGTGCCGAGTGAAATAGAAATGATAAGCAAGGCGCAAACACCACTGCCTTTAGACCCTAGGGAGGTTACAAAAGCCAATTTAGATACGCAGTTGGATTGGAGGTTTCTTTATTTCAGGACCAAAGAGGCAAAGGCCATCTTCAAAATACAGACCACTATATTGAAAGCGTTTAGAAATTTCTTTTTGGACAGAAACTATGTGGAGTTGCAGGCGCCAGTTATCATATCATCCGCAAGCGAAGGCGGGGCTGAACTATTTACGTTGCCGTATTTTGAAAAGCAGGCGTTCTTGGCGCAATCACCGCAATTGTACAAGCAGATGGGAGCCATTTCTTTCGAGAAAGTCTTCATGGTAGTTCCTGTGTTCAGAGCAGAGAAGTTCGACCAGCCAACACATTTGAATGAAATACGGCAGATGGATATAGAACAGGCGTTTTCTACGGATGAGGATGTCATGAAAGTTCTAGAGGAAGTTTTTATGCACATTTTAAGGCAGGTAAGTGAGGAATGCGAGGACGAATTGAAAACTTTGGGGCGTGAACTTAATATACCCAGACTGCCTTTGAAGAGGATCACATACACGCAGGCTATAGAAATGCTCAAGAGAAAAGGGGAAAAAATAGAATGGGGAGAGGATTTTTCAAAAACGCAGGAGAGGTTGCTGACTAAATTGGTCGGGGAGAATACTTTTTTTGTCAAAGACTGGCCAACTGCGATTAAAGCTTTCTATGCAATGCCGCATGAGGAGAATCCGAAAATCTGCAAGGCGTTTGATTTGATTTACGATGGGGTTGAGGTATGCTCGGGGACGCAGAGAATACACACGCCAGAATTATTGATAAAGCAATTGAAATCAAAAGGTTTGAACCCAGATAATTTCAAGTATTATGTTGATGCGTTTAAATTTGGGAGTCCCTTTCACGCGGGCTGGAGTATAGGCCTTGAGAGATTGACAATGGAGATTACAGGCAGGGACAATATAAAAGAAGTTACGATGTTCCCCAGAGATAGGAACAGAATTACTCCTTGATTTAGTTTTTGAGTTATGTTCTCATATATTGAAAAGTTGGTTTTGTCACATATGTGACATCAGTAGCATGAGGAAATTCATTTGTATTTTAAATTCATTTCTTATGTGTCATCAGCAATATCGAACTTTCGACATGCGAACAGTAACCCTCTTTCGACAATGACCCCCATTTGCAATCGCACAGAAAATTATTCTTCTCCTTGTCAAAAATCACCGAATGCTCCTCCGAATCCCCCTTTACCTTGAAGTGCATCCTCTTGTCAGTCTCCAAATCCAGCTTGACCCTGCTGTCCTTGAAAATCTGCAACGCCTTCTTCTCCACATCCCT
>CAYIDG010000066.1:0-4779 GCA_964362055.1 uncultured archaeon
GACATGTATTTGTTGCCTCACCTGGGGCAGGAGCCTGCGAACAGGATAGACAAAGCTTACTTCTTGGCAAAGGCAATCCAAAAGGTCATACGACTGCATTTGAACAAGATTGAAGGGGATGATTTGGACCATTATTCAAACAAGAGATTGAGGCTCGCTGGGGATTTGCTGGAGATTCTCATAAGATCAATTTTACTTGGCAAGTGGGGATTGATCACAAGGATAACATACAATTACCAGAAGCTTACAAAAAGGGGGAGGCTGCCGCCTTTGCAGGCAATAGTCGAATCGAACGTCTTGACCAACCAGCTTGTATCAGCCCTGGCAATCGGCAGTTGGGTTGGAGGCAGGACTGGTGTGAGCCAGAGGCTGGAAAGAGGAAGCTACATCAAAAGCATCTCCCACATGAGAAACGTTTTGTCGCCTCTGACATCAACGCAGGAGCACTTTGAAGCAAGGGAATTGCATCCGACCCATTGGGGAAAGTTATGCGCCAGCGAAACGCCAGAAGGTGCTACAATAGGTTTGAGGAAATACCTTGCAATCATGGCTGAAGTTACCAAGGGCGTGAGCGAGAAGGAATTGAAATCCATGCAGACGATTTTGCAGAAGGGGAAATAGATGACCGAGATATTTTTGGATGGAAGATACATCGGGGAGACGAAAGAGCCTGAGAAATTGGTGAAGGACATAAAAGACAAAAGAAGGACTGGATTGCTTTCAAACCAAATCAACGTTGCTTTCCACAGGCATTTTGATGAGGTAAAGATACTAACGGATTCTGGAAGGGTCAGAAGGCCTTTGTTGATTGTTGAAAACGGCAGACCTAAGGCGACAAAAGAACACATAGAAAAGTTGAGCAGAGGCGAGATAACCTGGGAGGATTTGCTGAAGAATGGTATTGTTGAACACTTGGATGCAGAGGAGGAGGAGAATGCATACATAGCTTTGAGGGAAAGTGAGCTGACGCCTGAACACACCCATTTGGAATTGGATCCGTCTACAATTTTGGGATTGTCCGCATCGTTCATACCATATCCTGAGTTCAACAGAGGCGACAGGGTGAACTACGGAGCTAAGATGGTCGGGCAATCGATAGGAATCTTTGCCACAAACTATCTGATGAGGGCCGACACCAAATCGAATGTCATGGTCTACACGCAAAAGCCATTGGTCCAGACACATGCCCACAGGATAATCAATTATGACAAGCATCCTAATGGCGCGAATGTCGTTGTTGCGATTGGATGCTATGAAGGCTATAACATGGAGGATGGTGTTGTAATAAATGCCAACTCTATCCAAAGGGGCTTGCTTTGGTCTTACATGTTCAGGACATACGACGCCGAGCAGAAGAGGTACATGGGCGGGCAGGAGGATGTCATAGGAATACCGCAGGCTGGCATCAGAGGCTACGGCGGCGAGGATACGTACAAGCATCTGCCTGAGGATGGGATAATCAACCCTGAATACAAAGTCGGGTCGGATGAAGTGCTTATAGGCAGGATTTCTCCGTTGAGGTTTTTGGGGACGATGGACCAATTCATAACAGGCATGGAGAACATAAGAGAGACATCTGTGAGATTGAGGCATGGTGATGAGGGTGTTGTCGACAGGGTTTTCTTGTCAGAAACTATTGACGGGACGAAATTGATCAAGGTTGTCATAAGGGATTTGAAGATTCCCGAGATTGGGGACAAGCTGGCCAGCAGGCATGGACAAAAGGGTGTGATCGCATTGATCGTTCCGCAGGAGGACATGCCGTTCACCGAGGATGGCGTTGTTCCTGACATAATTTTCAATCCCCATGGCATACCATCAAGAATGACGATGGGGCAATTGCTGGAGTTGATAGCTGGGAAAGTTGCGAGCCTGTCAGGAAAGTATGTTACATCTCCGGCATTCAACCCAGTGCCGGAAAAAGAGTTGAGGGACGCTCTAAGGGCGTTTGGCTTTAGAAACGATGGGAAAGAGACCATGTATGACGGGAGGACTGGGAGGAAATTTTCAGCGCAAGTCTTTGTTGGGAACTGCTTTTATCAGAAGTTGGATCATTTGGTTTCGAACAAGATTCATGCAAGATCACGAGGCCCTGTGACGTTATTGACCAAGCAGCCTACAGAAGGCAGGAGCAAGGAGGGGGGTTGAGACTGGGTGAAATGGAAAAGGATTGCTTGATTGCACATGTGGCTTCTTTGGTGCTTAAGGAGAGGTTTGATTCGGACAAGACTTTGGTTTCTATGTGCAGCGAATGCGGGCTGGTGGCGATTTATGACAAAATCAAAAACAAGAAATATTGCACTGTTTGCGGCGAGACGAAGATAATTGACTTGGAGATGAGCTATGCTTTCAAACTTATGCTGGATGAACTGAAGTCCATGCTGATTTATCCGAAGGTTGTGACAAAAGAGGTATGAAAGATGCAAGTGGATAGGATAGAATTTGGGATAATCAGCCCTGAATTGATAAAGAAGATGAGCGTTGCGAAGATTACGAAGACTGAACTGTATGACCAGGAGGGCTATCCGATAGAGGGGGGCCTGATGGATCCTAGACTTGGTGTTGTTGATCCTGGAGTTAGATGCAGGACTTGTGGCGGAACTGTCGGCGACTGCCAGGGCCATTTCGGCTATCTGGAGTTGACGAAACCTATTGTACATGTGCATTATGCGAAGATTTTATTCGCGCTTTTGAAAATTTTCTGCAGGAAATGCTCGAGGATTTTAATCAGCCAAGAGGATTTGGAAAAGAATAAAGGGAAGAGGCATAGTTTCAAGGAATTGGCCAAATTATCAAAGATAAAATGCCCTCACTGCAACACGGAGCAGAAGAAGTACAAGTTCATCAAGCCCTACACTTTTGTTGAAAACAGCGACACGTTGAGCGGCTCGACGGTAAGGGAAAGGTTTGAAAAGGTGCCGAATGAAGACTTGGAAGTTATTGGATTGAAGACCAGGCCTGAATGGCTGGTACTAACTTTATTGCCTATGCCACCTGTTACCGTCAGGCCGTCGATAACTTTGGAAACAGGTGAGAGGTCGGAGGATGATTTGACGCACAAGCTGGTTGATGTTGTCAGGATCAATGAAAGACTGAAGGAGAATATTGATTTGGGCGCGCCTGATTTTATCATTGATGACTTGTGGGAATTGCTGCAGTACCACATATCAACATATTTTGATAACGAGATTTCCGGCGTGCCGCCGGCGAGGCACAGGTCCGGCAGAATACTCAAAACGCTTTCACAGAGATTGAAGACCAAGGAGGGAAGGTTTAGAGGGAATTTAGCGGGTAAGAGGGTGAATTTTTCAGCCAGGACAGTCATAAGCCCTGATCCGATGATAGACATAGACGAAGTTGGCGTTCCTGAGGTGATAGCGAAGGAATTGACAATACCGATCAGGGTGAATGAGAGGAATTTGGAGGAAGTTAAGGCTTTGGTGAAGAACGGACCTGGTGTGTGGCCTGGGGCAAATTATGTGATAAGACCTGACGGGAGAAGGAAGAAAATTACTGAAGTGAGCAAAGAAGAAATAGTGAATGAGATTGTTGCTGGGTATATTGTAGAGAGGCATATCAAAGACGGCGATGTGGTTTTGTTCAACCGCCAGCCAAGCCTGCACAGGATGAGCATAATGGGGCACAAGGTTAGGGTGATGCCCCACAGAACTCTAAGGCTTAATCTCACGGTATGCCCACCCTATAACGCAGATTTCGATGGGGATGAGATGAATTTACATGTATTGCAGAATGAAGAGGCGCAGGTTGAAGCGGAATCGCTGATGATTGTACCTAAGAATGTAAGAAGTCCGAGATTCTCAGGACCTATCGTCGGGGCAGTTAGGGATCATTTGTCGGGGCTGTATCTTTTGACGCATGGTGAGACAAAGTTTCCAAGAGAAATGTTTACGCAGTTGATAAGGGGTGTTGATATTGATGTGGAAATTCCTGACAAGGCTCACTTGACAGGCAAGGAAATTTTCAGCCTGCTATTGCCAAAAGACTTCTCAATAGAACATAAATCAAAATCCGGCGATGTGGTGGTCATTGAAAATGGCAAACTTCTGAAGGGAACAATAGATAAGGCTGCCGTGGGTGCTGAGAGCGGGAAGATAATAGACAAAATAGAAAAGGAGTACGGTGCGAGTGTTGTCAAGAGGTTCTTGTTCAACATCACAAGATTGTCCATAGAAGTCTTGATGGCAATGGGATTTTCCATAAGCATATCTGACCAGGACATACCTGAGGCTGCAAGAAGGGAGATACAGGAATCGATAGAAAAGGTTAGGAAGGATGTGAATGATTTGATAAGAAGTTTTGAGACAGGGGAGTTGAAGGTTTTGATAGGCAGGACTCCTAAGGAAAGTTTGGAGACGCTGATAAAAAGAAGGCTGAACAAGGCTTTGGATGAAGTTGAAAGCATCATTGAGAAACATTTGGAGGAGAACTTTACATTGGTGATGGCGAAAAGCGGGGCGAGGGGGGATTTGGTCAATATCGTGCAGACTGCTGCCATGGTGGGGCAGGAGATGGTGATGGGCGAGAGGATGGAGAGGGGTTATTTTGAGAGGACATTTCCTCATTTCAAGAAAGGTGACATAAGCCTGGAGTCAAGAGGGTTTGTCAGCAGGGGCTTCAAAGATGGATTAACGCCATTTGAATTTTTCTTTGATGCAATCAACAGCAGGGAATCGTTGATGGACAAGTCACTGAAGACACGACATTCAGGCTACATGGAAAGAAGGCTGGTTGGCGCATTGCAGGACTTGAAAGTAGAAT
>CAYIDG010000067.1:0-4769 GCA_964362055.1 uncultured archaeon
TTCGGGCTGGTCCCCCATACAATACCCCAATCAAAAAACACCCTCCGGACACCCAGATATAGCGCTAGGGGGCGACAGGGCTCCTGCCAATCGGCGGCTCCGGGCCAAAAAGGATTATAAGATAACAATAAGCGTTCCTTCGAATGCAACTGACGTTCATCTGGTCAATGTGACCGGAATGGAGAATTTCTCTTGGCGCAGAACTTCGAAGAGCAGTATTTTTATTTTGAAAGTAATCCCGGCAGTTTCAATAGAGCAAAATATCTCAGTTTCAAAAGTTGTGGTTCCTGATATTGTCATGGAAAACGAGCCTTTCTCCATAAACTTTTCACTTAAAAACACGCTTCCGTCAAGGCAGCGTGTAGACCTGTCGCTGACAATACCGCCAGACTGGGTTGCGATTGAGAGCGAGAAGGCGTACATTTTAGAACCCCAGAATGATACGGCTGTCAGTTTTGCGGTCATACCCACCAATTCCAGCGGGAACATTTCTGTTGACGTGGTTTATCCGTTCAAGAAGCAGCTTTTTGCGTTAAGCAAGGTAGGCCCTAGCATAATACCGCCAATTGAAGAGAAACCGAAGGAGGAAGTCAAAAAGCCGACAGGCCTTGCCTCACTAGCAGAATTTCTCCGCAACCTAAGCCCGATATTCTTGGCGATTCTTGTGCTGATATTTGTCATAGTCATTTGGTTTGTTACAAAGCTGGTTAGATTCTATTCAGGAAGAAAGAAGCCAGAAGAATGAAATTCTAGTTATTTTAAGATTTCTTCTCAGTCTTTACCGTTGCTTTACCTGATTTTATTTGTGCCGCCGATGGTTTTTTCAAGTTGAATTTTTTCACCAGATTAGATTTTTCCCAAGCCTGATAAACCTCATCATCGGTTGCGTCTTCCTTTATTTCCAGGTTGTGCTTGGTTGCCTCCAGATGATTTATGTTAGCCTTCCTTCTCTTAACTCCTGTGAGAAGTTTGGGGCCTGTAACCATGACAAATGAGTTGGACTTTTTCTTTTCATCTGTGATATTTTTCAAGACAACGCAAAGCTTCCCGGCCTCCCTGCCGACAACTTTCATGCAAACCCTTCCGACATCCAATACCATGAATCTAGTTGTACTTTTTGAATTTTAAATACATGTGGGAATTGCTGTATGCGGTTATAACTTATCTGAACAGATTTTTGATTTTGTCAAAGATGCTGATTACCCAGTCGTACCCAGTATTCCTACAAGCCTCTTGCCTTCTCCCTAAACAATTCTCTTGTGCAATTGCCACAAAAATATCCACCGTATGCCCTGCTCGGCCTTTTGTCGCTCTTAGCCAGCTTCATTTCATTCGGATGCGCTGTCGGAGTGCCGTGCAACTCCCCTTGGCAATTGGCACACCTGCCAACCCCCACTTGTCTTCTTTTGCTTTTTATTACTATCCTACCAGAAGGTATTCTTACCTTAACTCTCTTCATACTGCCGCACCCAACAATTTGTTCGCAATCCACCCCAGGGTGATTGAGACAATGATATACCAATACAGCCATTCCATAGACGTTCCTACAAACGGCAGGTTAAACGGCAACAGCGCAACTGTCAATCCCTTGTACTTATCCCCCACCCACGGAAGGAACAATGAAATGACTACCATCGAAACTATCAACGCCTTGAATGTATGCTTCATGTACTGATTATTGGTCTTCATCATCTCGTCTATCAATCTATTTGCCCCTTCCTTATCCCCACTTTTCTGCGCTTTATTCAAATTTTCTTTTATCTCTTCCATCTTGGTTTTGATTTCTTTGGCAACTTTCTTGTTCACCAAAAGCCTGTTTATTCCAAGGACGATTAAAGTTAGCATCGTAGAAATAATCAAGACCGACACATAATACGGAAATATTGTTATGGGTGAGAAAAGCGCGTCGAATACAGGGTACAAAGGTTCTATTACCATTTTATTTGCCACCTAACAGTTTTCTTACGAACGGATGCGCATCCTCCAAGGGCTGGTTGCTCAGCTCCTCGTAATAATTATAGATAATCATAACAGTTAAAAGGATTCCGGTTCCGCTGCCTATGGCTCCTAAGAAGTCGCCGAATGCGGCCAACAATCCTATGGTCAAACCGCCCAGGACAGCCAGAGGCGGGATATACCTGCTTAAAACCGACTCGACAATCCTCGGATCCCTTCTATAGCCTGGTATCTGCATTCCTATGCCCTCTATCTGGCCGGCTATGGTTTTCGCATCCATGCCAGCTGTATTCACCCAAAATACCGAGAAAATCATCGAACCTATGACAAGGAATGCCATATAGGTAAAAGCCCGCAGGAGTTCGGATGGCACTAATGAAAAAGTCACTATGTCTATCAAAAGATTTCTGGGCGCTGACAGGTAGTAGGCAAACCCGTTGACAGGATTGCCCTGGTTGTCGAAGCATCCTAGAAAGCCGCATGACAAGCCATCCAGAGCCGGTGCAGTGCCCATCCTTGCTGTCAGCTGCACATTGGCCAGCAAAGCAGCTGTAAGTATTACAGGTATGTTGCTTGTGTACAAAAGTTTCAATGCCCATGACCTGCCGAAGCCTCTTAATGCTGAAAATGCCAACGGCACTTCAACTTTTATTCCCTGTATGTAGATTACCACCAGGAACACAAGGACTGTAGCTACTAATGGCATCAGATTTACCAAGGATTCGATGAAATTGCCGCCTAGGAGGTTGAACAGGAATCCCCAGAACAAACCTGTTGGCGGGCTGCCTTCGGTTGGTATGCATGTGCTGAATTGGAGAGGCAAGCATGTTGCAGTCAAAGGAGATATGGCTCTGACAAGAATCTGCGAGCCGACACCTGCGGCTATAAATAAGCTGACACCAGAGCCGAATCCCCACTTGGAAACCAGTTCATCCAGCAAGATTACTAGTACACCGCCCGCTGCCAATTGCAATATCACGATTGCAGTCGTTGCTGCACCACCGATTACAGGTATAGCTCCAGCCAAGACAAACGCGGTTGCCTCTATGAAGGCGAATGTTATAGCCAGAGTTTTGTTCCATGTCTGGAATTTCTTCCTTGATTCCGGTTTTGTCATGTCCCAGTTGATTATCTTGGAACCAACCAGCAATTGAAGAATGATTCCCGCGGTAACTATCGGACCTATACCTAAAGTCATCAGACTTCCGAACTTCGAACCAAGAACAATCTCAAAGAACCTGAACTGCTCGAATGAAGTTTGGGCCAGGCCGTAGACTGTGATGAACGACATTGCCAGATAAAGGAGCAAGGCTACGCCAGTCCACTTCAACCTTTCATTGAAGCCCTGTTTGTATAAAGGCTTTTCTACTGACGGCAAGAATTTCGCTATCTTTGAAATCAATGGAGGTTTTTCTTGCGGTTGCCCTTCGTCCATGCTATTTCCTTTATTTTTAAGATTAATTAGGTTTATTTTGGGAAATTATCGGTATTACGATTGTAATACTTTTAAAAGTGACGCATTTCATTTGACTGTTACCGCTTTTCCGCCAGCTTCTTCCAATTTCTTGATTGCAGGTTTTGAAAAGTATTTGGATTCGACAATCAATGATTTGTTCAACATGCCAGAACCCAGTAATTTATCATAACCGATTTTTTGCAGGTTGACTTTTATTGAACTGCCCTCTTTTGCAGCGAGATTTTTCTGCAGGAGATTTTCAAGCATCCTGTTCAAACCACCGATATTGATTATCCTGACGTCTTTGACTACACCCTGCGGGCGCTTGAAGCCGTGCTTGCCGAAGTGCTCTGGCTCGTACTTTACGACATAACTCCATTTGTGCTTGTGCTTGCCTGCTTCACCTCTGCCACCTCTGCTGCCTCCGCCTCGCCATTTTTTATGGCTTCCGTGATAAGTCCTTTCACCACGTCTGCGTTTTTTCCTTATTCTAACAACCATTATATCATCCTCATCAACAGTTCATTAATCTCTTTTCCCCTGTAACCCAAATCTCCCTTTGGAAAGCTTTCCTTCACTGACTTAAACCCTTTGGACGGAGGTGTTAATCGAAAGAACGGCTGCAATCGATCAAAGTCTTTCAATCTTGTCTTCCCAGCCATCAACCCATCAGCCAACGCCTCATAAGAATCAATCCCAATCTGCTTCAAAATAGTTTCATCAACCCTCTTGTTCCCATTCAACCTCAACCTCTTCTTCAGCATCTCAACCAAACTATTCCTGTCAACTTCACCATAAGTAACCCAATCCTTAACTGCATTCAGCATCCCCTTGTATACAGGATTTTCCAGCACCAACGAGCATGCATTAGCCTTATCAAGCCTCAGCATCTCCAGCGTATCCTTAATCCCCCTAGTAGTATTTACAGTACCGCGAATTCTGACAACAGCATACATTCAATCAGCCCTTTCATACGCGTACAATTTTTTGAAAGCATCGTAGGTTGCCGAGATCAAGTTTATCCTCATTCCCGTGTTCCCGAAAGTCTTGACCCAGACATCCTTCACACCAGCAATCTTCAAAATCTTCTTGCTCTCATTATCAGCCACAAGGCCAACGCCCTTTGGCGCTGGCTGCAGGACAATCCTTACAGAACCGGTTTTTCCAGTTATCTTAAACGGCACACTGTGGTTGGTTCCGCAGTCGCACTCCCAGCTTCCGCACCCAATCTTAATTCTTATCAGATTCAATTTTGCCCTTTGGATCGCCTTTGCTATGGCATCCCTTGTCTCTGGTGCTTTTCCCTGCCCTACCCCGACCAAGCCGTCCTCATTCCCAACTACCGCGAAAGCAGACA
>CAYIDG010000068.1:0-4672 GCA_964362055.1 uncultured archaeon
CTTTGCCAGTGAGCTTCCTCCCTTTTTTGTCTTGGGATTTTTCTACACAGCCGGCCTTCTCCAGCTGCATTAGAATCTTCCTTATTATATTCCCAGAAGCCCTTGCGAAATGGGCAGGTGCATGACCATAACTTTTTCTGCCGCCGAAATAGGTTCTCAGTCTCTGCACGCCAAGCGTCCCGTCCAAATATAATCTTCTGAGTGTTGATGCAGACCTTATATACCAGAAATCATTCTGCTCCGGAGGCCTCTGCTTATGGACGCCAGACTTCACAAACCTGACCCAATCAACCGGCTTTATGTCTTCGATAACTTTCAATTCTTCTTTCAGCCTGCTGATGAACTTGTCCGCAGGAACATCGTTTACCGAAACCATATCATATCCTTTGCGCGGATAACATTAAATAAGCTACTGATAAGATGACTGTCAACATAGGATGAATATGAGTGTTATACTTTTCGATTGTCATAGCTTTCATTCAAATCAATACGGATGCCTATGAATTTTATTGCAGGTTAAGCACCTAATAACTATTGTCTTGGTTTTTTTGTCAAGCCTTACTTTGGAGCTTAAACCAGGTTTTAATAGGCTGTTGCAGTTTTTGCAGAATCTTTTCTTCAATGCTTTGCTGAATCTGACGTTATATCTCAATCCAATTTTTCTCGCCAATTCTACGTATCTTTTGCTTCTTTCAGGATGCTTTCTGAATTCATTTTCTGCCAAATTAAACAGAATTTCTATTCTCTCTTTTGCGATTTTCTGCTGCCAGTCTGGTTTTGATGATTTTCTCATTAAATGATTATTTGGAATGTAAAAATAAGATGGGGTTGCCGAGATTTGAACTCGGGTAGCAAGCTTTTTCGAATATTTCCCAAAGCTTGAATCCTAGACCAACCTAGCCAATAGGTAACTAGATGACAACCCCTTGTAAAAATGATTGCACAAACTTATTTTTAAGCTAGTGGGGAGAACGGGATTTGAACCCGTGTGTTATCCACCCCAAGGATAAATCCTAGACCAAACTAGATGATCTCCCCGTCGTATATTTGATAACAGACTTCCAAATTTAAATTATATGACTGAATTGGAAAGGTTGAAAGAAACCATTACTGTGGTTGGCAGGACAAAGGAGGACTTGGAGAAATTCGGTAGCAAAGCAGCTGGATATATAGGAAAGCATATAGTCGGTGTAGGCGAAGATGCGCATCTGACAACGCCTGTTAAAATAGATTTATTGAAACCTCATGTTATTTTGTGCTCTGGCAAGAGGGGATCTGGGAAAAGCTACTCAATCGCAGTTGTATTGGAAGAAATTTTGCAATTGGAAAAAAATTATTTGGAAAAAACCGCTGCTGTGGTCTTCGACCCTGTCGGCATTTATTGGAGCATGAAATTTCCAAACGAGCAGCAGCGCGATTTATTGGCAAAGTGGAAATTAGAGCCCAAAGGATTTCCTAACATCAAAGTTTATGTGCCTATAGAACTCAAAGAAGCCTATGAAAATGCTGGTGTGCCTGTCGACTACACGATAGCCATATCGCCAAATGAATTCTCCCCGGAAGACTGGATTTTGGCGTTTAATTTCGAACCTACTAGTGAGTTGGCAATAAATCTCCAAAGAAAAATAAACGCACTTTTGGAGGAAAAGTCCGATTTCACTATAGATGATGTGATTACAAAAATTAGGGATGATGAGCAGATATCGCAGCATGTGAAGAATGTACTTGTGAATTATTTCGAGGTTGCCAGAAGTTGGGGAATTTTTGCTGAGCATGGAATGAAGATTAATGACATAGTAAAATCCGGTGAGGTGAGCATAATTGATTTATCCAGAATCAAAGGAGAGGAATGGGGAATAAGGAATTTGCTGGCGGCATGGATTACTAGGCAGGTCTATCGAGAGAGGGTGATAGCAAGGAAGGAAGAGGAATTGGCTAAGATTGAGGGGAGAACATCTAAAGCGATTTTTCCATTAACATGGTTGGTATTTGAAGAGGCACATAATTTCATACCTTCAGACAGGCAGACTGTATCTTCAGAACCGATAAAAATAATAGCAAAGCAAGGAAGAGAGCCTGGAGTTTCTTTAGTTGTTATTACACAAATGCCGAATAAAGTCCATCAAGATGTTCTTAGCCAGTGCGATTTGGTTATTTCTTTCAGATTAACCAGTAGAGATGACTTGGAGGCGTTGCATAGAGTAATGCAAACTTACATAAAGGAAAAATTGGAGAAAATAATTGGTGAATTGCCTAGGGCAGCCGGGAGCGCGTCTATATTGGACGACAACATGGAGAAAATCTTTACTGTGAATATTCGGCCGAGGTTGTCTTGGCATAGCGGAGCCACAGCGCAGATAGTTTAAAAATTCTGTAATGTCCGATATCGGACATATGTCGCATATGTGATAAAAAAATCAAAAGAATCAACTTGCATACTTCAATATTTTCGTCACAGTACCTATCCCTTTTGTCTTCCCTTCCCTGAAGACAAACTTTTCACCAACATCCAAATAGGCAGCCCTGTACTTGAACATAAACTCCACCTTGCCAGTCTCGCCAGCCTTCATGTAGCTTTTATCCAGCAGCTTAACTTTTGCAGTCTCAGCAACCGTAGACAAATGTATAATCGGCTCATATCCGTTCGCAATTCTAGTAGGATGGTGCAGCACCAAAATTTCCGCCTCAAAACTCTTCACAGCTTTTGGTTTCAACTGCTCCTCGCACAGGATCATCCCCCTCTCTATCTCCTCATGCCTGATTCCCCTGATTGCTATCCCAACCACCAAGCCAGCATCCGCTTCAGACAGCCTGTGGTAATGCATCTCAATGCTTGTAGCCTTTACTTTCTTGAAACCGCCGCTGGCATCCGGCCCAAGCAGCAATTCCTTCCCAGCCTGCAATCTTCCCTGCTTGATTGTGCCTGAAACAACAGTCCCAACACCTGTGACATCATAAACTCTATCAATAAACATCAGGAACGGCTTGTCCAACGCCTTCTCCCTTTCTGGGAGCAACAGCAGAAGCTTGTTCAAAAGCTCATACCCCTCCAAAGTAACGGCAGAAGTTTTCAGGACAGGCACTATCGAATCCAGTTTGTCAACAACAACCAACAAGTCATTCTCACCATTTATTCCGTAAGGAATTTTCCCTATATTTTTCAATAAAATGTCTATCTGCTGCTCCACTTCGTTTATTCTCTTCTCGCCCATCTTGTCAGTTTTTGTGATGCAGGCAATAATCGGCAAGTTCATTGCCAAAAGCAAGCCCAGATGCTCTCTTGTTATGTGCGTGACCCCGTCATCAGCAGCTACTACTAACAAACCATAATCTATACCCTGTCCAACCATACCACGAATTGTAGAACGCAGCCAATTTTCATGACCCACCGCATCGACGAAACTTACAACCTTCTCAGACCTTTCAACTATCTGAGCCCTATCTTTTTTGTCTCTGGGATTTTTTAAGTGCAAAGGTTCCCCTTTCTTAAATCCCATCAAGGAAAAATGCAAATCAGCCGACAATCTTCTTTCTATTTCATGAGGCAGGACATTCAGGTATAACCAGTGATTTCCATTCAAATCAGGTTTACCAGTCATTAGTGCGGCAACAAGAGTAGACTTCCCATGGTGTACGTGACCAACGACACCGATAATTATATGATTTTGCAAACCGTTAGTTGCCAGTTTCTGAATCAGAACTTTCCCAATTAAAGTCCCATTCTCTTGAAACCTCTCAATTTTGACAATATCAGAATTATTTTCTTTGGCAATTGTTTTTAGCACGTTTATAGTCTCTTCAAATTCCAACTCAGATAATTTTTTTGTTTTTCCAGAATCGTCCACACCTATGACATAAATGGCAGTGCCTCTGCCTATTTCCAACAGGTATTTCATCTGGGACGCCAAGTGCTGGCGCTTGTCCTCTTTCAAATGGGTTGAAGACAGCAGTTTCTCCTTGAATTCAATATTCTTATTTTCTTTTGACGGCACTGAGGGCATAGGTTTAATTAAATGTGTTTTGTTTTATAAAGCTTCTTGCTTCCACCGCAATCGCTTGAATTTCATTTCCCGAGGATGTTAATTACGGTTATCTGCAGCAAAGATTTAAGTTTTATCCGACAATTAATATCAGATTTGATGGGCGGCATATCATACGGACAGCCAAGGCTGGAAGGAAAAAATTCCTTGAAGAAATCCTTTGCAATAGCAGCTGCAGTGATTTTAGCCTTGCTTGCAATAGGGCTTTATTTCCAGTTCAGCTTTACCGGGTTCACTTTCTTCTCAGGCCAGGAAAAAATTTTTTACATAAGGCCGGCAAACTGCCCGGATGAGGTCTGCAACACAGACAGCCTGCGGACATGGGCTGGTGACGCGGGCATTAATTTGGGCATATATGATTCAAATTCCGTGGCGGTTCCGATAGCAATGGTTTTCAAAAATGCTGATGCATTTGTAATCAACACAGCCGGCAAGAGGGCGTTCTCCAACGACTTGTGCGCAGTAGTTGATGCAGCCGGCGCGTGCAGGGTGTTTGAAGGCAGCATACAAAAGGGCGATGTCGTCACGTTGAACTTCTTCACATCCTTGTTTTCGGAGAATGATGCGAGGCTGAAGATAATCGCAATAAATCTGAAGCAGGTTTTGAATGAGAGCGTAAATGTCATACCGCG
>CAYIDG010000069.1:0-4562 GCA_964362055.1 uncultured archaeon
GGCATGAGGTTCTTTGCCAAAATTATGTCGTGCGATAAGTTCATCCTTGTAGACAATGTGCAGTTTGTGAAGAAGGAATGGCAGAATAGAAATAAGATAAAGACCAAAGATGGTTCCATGTGGTTGACTGTGCCGGTTTTGGTCAAAGGCAAACACGATCAAAATATCAACGAGGTTGGAATTGACAATAAGCCAAACTGGCAGAGGACACATTGGCGTTCCATCGAAATCAATTACAGCAAAACTCCGTACTTCGATAGTTACAGAAATTTCTTTGAATCAATTTACAAGAGAAAATGGAATAAACTGGTAGACTTAAACTGGGGGATAATTAGTTTCTTGTTAAATGAACTTAAGATAAGTAAGGAAATTGTTTTGAGTTCATCTTTGAATCTTGCCAGCAAAAGTACAGATTTGCTATTAGAATTATGTAAAAAACTAAATGCAGATACCTATTTGTCTGGCGAACAGGCCAAAACTTATGTTGATCTTTCGAAATTCAAAAGCAATAACTTAAAACATATTTTTATGAAGTTCAATTACCCAACTTATCCTCAGCAGTTTGGGGATTTTATACCTAATTTATCAATAATTGATGCGTTGTTCAACTGCGGTGCTAGGGAAACTCGGCGAATGGTGGAAAGTAACATAGAATTTGAGAAATATTGGGTTGAATAAAAGGTAATTAAAATTGCTATTTAAACTTGATAGTTTTTATAAAACTTAAGTAGATGTATTGGAATGTGGTTGGCAGACTTAAAGCGCGATAAATATAAGAGCACGGTTTTGAGTGCAAAGTCTCATCTATTGCTAAGCATATCAATATTTATATTCCTTTTTGTCTTATCGAGTTTTTCTTTAATTTCCACAGCTTCAGCACAGAAAACCGTATTCATTGATAATATGCGATTCACTTTCCTAGAAAATACATATACCCACAACGAAACTCAGTTCATCCAGTTGTACGTGAACGATTCCAATGGACCAATTGCAGCCAATCTCACAATAATGCAGCCCGATAGTACTATATTCCTAATGAATACAACTACTTTTGATAATGACAATGGATATAGGTTTTATCCGAACATTACTCAACTAGGGAATTACAGCTTTAACCTATCTATGACAAACGGTTTGAACCAGGTAACCAATTTTACTAATTACAATTTCACGTTGCATAGCAAGCCACCTATTGTTCATTGGTACAGTGTAACGCGTGCATTATTGAACTCGACCGCCAATTCCCAGATTAACATATACCTCAGAAATTGGCAACTTATCAAAAATATCACAGCTTTCATACAGAACACTACAGGCTCCTACAATATCACATATAACTATCTAAGACTGGACAACTGTGCCTGTCTGAGCAACAATATGGAGACAGCTACCATTACCCTGAACTTCACGCTACCAGAGACAATCCCAAAGGAGCTTGAATACAACCTGACGATTATAGTTCATGATATATTTAACGCGACAACCATGTTGCCGAAAATAAGGGTAATGAAACTACCGGACTACCTACAATACACTCAAACAGGAATGTGGAACCAGACTTGCCAGTGTTACAGGACACCGTATCCGACATTTAGCAGCACAGAGCGGATAGTAACGACGGATCTCTATAGTATGACCAACGTAAGTCTGATGATTAAGATCAATAATAGCAACACTCCAGACACCAGTGGATTCAAGACATACCTTTTCAACAAAAGCACATCATCGGCATCAGGGTTGGTGGCATTGAATAAATATGTTCTGATTGATTGGAATTGGATAGAGCCTTATATAGAATGGGTTTTGATAAACATAACTTATTCTGATGCTGAAGTTTCTGCATCTAGTATCGATGAAAATTCACTAAAAGTTTACTTCTACAACGATACATCAAGCCAGTGGGAAATAAGTGGCAGTGGCGGATGCGATACAATCAAGAATTATTGTTATGTAAACACCACCCATTTCAGCCAGTGGGGCATATTTGAAAATAAGACATCAACATCTCCATCACAACCTAGCACACCTCCAAGTTCATCGTCTTCAAGTGGCGGGAGTTCTGGAGGGAGTTCTTCTGGCGGTTCCTCAGGTAGCGGTTTTGGAGGCGGAGGTGGTGGCGGTTCAACAAACAATTGGGGCACTATATCATCAGAAGGTATATCAAACGACGTAATTTCAGGCAATAAATATAGTTTCGATATAGAGGACATTAGGCATACTCTAATTTTGGAAAGTTCTAACTCTACTACAGCCGTTTTTGAAATAACTTCCACTCCAATTAATGTCACTTTGAATGTAAACGAATCCAAGAAAATTGATTTTGATGATGACAATACTTATGATTTGGAAATAAGGTTAAACAGCATATCTGGATTGAAAGCCAGTGTGACCTTGAAGTCTATAAATGAGCAATCAACTGCAGAGCAAACAACAGCAACTGCATTGCAGGAACCAGCAACCGAAATAAATCAGGAAGAAAACACGACAACTATAACTATAGTTGAAGAGCATAAACCTATAACAGGTTTTGTGGTTTTGCCTACTCAGACTGTTGGCATAGCATTAATCATAGTAGTCGCTATTGCAGGATTTTTAGTTTTGAAGAAATCAAATACTTCTAAGAAAAAATATAGAAGAAGGAATTAAGTTATAGAAACTCCAGATAAATATTAAATGAGAACGAGTTCCATCATAACTTGACAAATTCTGGATTTTCTTTCCACCACTCAACCGTAAGCCTTAACCCTTCCTTTAATGAAGTCTCAGGCTTCCATCCCAACTCTTTCATTGCTTTGGAACAATCCCCATAAGATCTTGATATATCCTGAGTTCTTGTTGATTCCCAAACAGGCTTTACATCAGAACCGCATGCCTCTATTATTTCATCGCAAAAGTCGCCAATCCTTGTTTCAGCACCAGAGCATAGATGATATACCTCACCCTTCCTGCCCTTTTCCACAATTGCCATATACCCTTTAACTATATCCATGACATAGGAATAGTCTCTAGTTGGGTTAGGATTACCAAGCTTTGGCGCCTTCCCTTTCAAAACCTGAGATATCACTTTCGGCACAAAGAAATCACCACGCTGTCCAGGGCCGTATTTGTTGAATGCCCTTGAGATTACTACATCAAATCCCTGTCCAATCAAAGGTTTCAAAATGACTTCTGCTGCAAATTTAGACGATGAATAAATATCAACTGGATTTGGCACGGCATCTTCTTTCAGAGGCAACTTATCTTCAGGTTGGTTTCCGTACACGTGACAAGTAGATATATGCAGCATCCTCTTGACATTATTTTTCATCGCAGCCCAGGCAACATTAAAAGCACCGATTGTATTCACCTGCATTGTATTGGACGGCACATCCCTAGCCCCGACAACAGGAACCACAGCAGCAGAATGGAACACATAATCAACATCACCCATAGCATTGATCAGACTTATCATATCAGTCACATCACCATTGATGATACTCACATCATTTTTGATTTCATTCAAGTTGAAAACCAGCCCACCTCTTTTAACAAACGCCTTGACGTCCGCATTCTCTTCCAACAACGCTTTGCATAAGTTCGAGCCAGTAAACCCGTTGGCACCAGTAACCAATACAGTCTTTCCTTCCCAAAATCCCATGACATCACTTAAATTGTCTTGACATTATGCTTTATAAGTTCTACTAATGTGTCTCTGAAGTCTATCTCTGGTTTCCACCCCAATTCTTTTTTAGCCTTAGAATTATCCCCAATCAAAATCGGCATGTCCCTTTTCCTAAGTCTTTTCTTATCAATTTCTATGACTGCATCATCCAAGCCAAATTCACTTATCAATTGCTGTATCAAATCACGAATCTTATATCCTTTACCACTGCATAAATTATAAACTTCGCCAGTTCTTCCCACTTCCGCAGCCAAAACATAGCCATTTACTATATCTCTAACGTCACTGAAGTCCCTAACAACATCAATATTCCCAAAAACCAGAGTTTTGTTCAATCCTTTTACTGCAGCAGACATCTGCTGCACAATTTCCATCCCAACCACATCTTTATTGCATCTGGGTCCTTCATGATGAAATGCCCTTGTTATCACGATTTGCATTCCAAAAGTATTGGAGTAGAACCTGCATAAACTGTCGGCAGAAGCCTTTGATATGCCATACATTTCAAAAGGCCTGAGTTCTTGCGTTTCTTTTATCGGAATCTCTTCAGGCTTCACATTCCCATATACGTTCGACGAACTCGCAAAATGTATTTTTGAAACATCACCATCATATTGCCTGATCGAATCCAGTAGGTTCATGGTTCCTGTAAAGTTCAAAGAAAACGTTTTAAAAGGCTCATCATAGCTTATTTTTGCAAGAGCCTGCGCGGCCAAATGGAAAACTACGTCAGGTTCGCTCTCTTTCAGTGCGGCCATCAAAGAATCCTTATTTAGCATGTCGCCATTTAACAGAGCCACCTCATCTTTCAAATGCGCTATATTGTCCAGATAAGAACCCTCCCTTTTCAATCCAAAAATACCCGTGGCTCCTTTTTCCAGCAACTTTTCAGCCAGCCAGG
>CAYIDG010000070.1:0-4522 GCA_964362055.1 uncultured archaeon
AATTTTCAGGAAGATTAAAGTTTAAACTCGAAATATTGCCATCTGGTTGGAAGTCTTCTAGATTGAAATCGCTGAATAGAGTCTGGTGCTTAAAGAGCTGTGTACTCTCGGATTTTAAATTTTCATAAGCCTTGAAAGAGTTTGACCTGAATTCCTTTAACCATGATGGCTCGTTGTTCCTTGTATTCTCATCTAAAAAATTTTCTATTGACATTTAAATCACTGCAGCTAGCCTACCGAGCCTGTCATTTCTAACTGAATTAACCTGTTAAATTCAACTGCATATTCCAATGGAATCTCTTTTGCAAATGCGTCAAAGAATCCAGAAACAATCATGCTCAATGCCTCTTGTTCGTTCAAGCCACGAGACATCAGATAGAATAATTGTTGCTCGCCAATCTTTCCAACAGTAGCTTCATGTGTAATTGTCGCTGATTCATTGTTCACTTCATTGTATGGATATGTATCTGTTTTAGAAATTTGATCCAGAAGCAAAGCATCACAACGCACAGTTGACTTCACATTATCAGCAAGTTTGCTAACATGCAACAAACCTCTGTAAGTTGTTCTACCGCCATCTTTGCTCACAGATTTTGCAATGAGCTTTGAAGTTGTGTTGGGTGCTAAATGTATTACTTTACCACCTGTATCTTGATGCTGGCCTTTGCCGGCGAATGCTACTGAAAGAATATCAGCTTTAGCTCTTGGCCCTCTCAAAAATACACTGGGGTACTTCATAGTACATTTCGAACCAATATTCGCATCCAACCATTCAACAGTTGCCCCTTCAAATGCATGAGCACGTTTTGTAACTAAATTATAAACATTGTTGGACCAATTCTGCAAAGTTGTATATCTGAAATGAGAACCAGGCAAAGCAATCACTTCAACTACAGCTGCGTGGAGAGATTCTTTTGAATAGATCGGTGCGGTACAACCTTCTATGTAGTGAGCTTTGGCTCCTTCATCTACAATTATCAATGTCCTTTCAAATTGTCCAAAACCTTCTGCATTAATTCTAAAGTAAGCTTGCAATGGTTGTTTCACTTCTACGCCAGGTGGAATATAGATGAAGCTCCCACCACTGAAAAATGCAGAATTTAGTGCTGCAAACTTGTTATCCTCAGGCGGAACAGCTGAACCGAACCATTTCTTAAATATGTGTGGATATTTCTGCAAACCTGTGTCAGGATCGACGAAAATTACTCCTTTTTTTTCCAAATCTTTCTTCAAACTATGGTAAACGTTCTCAGAATCAAACTGAACACCTACTCCGGCTAAAAATTTTCTTTCGGCTTCTGGAATCCCTAATTTATCGAACGTGTTTTTAATTTCAGGCGGCAATTCTTCCCAGCTTTCTTTCTGCTTGTCAGTTGGTTTTATGTAATAAGTTATATCATCGAAATTAATTGAAGACAAATCCCCTCCCCATTTTGGTATAGGTCTTTTCAAGAAGTGATTCAATGCACGCAACCTAAACTTATGTATCCATTCATTTTCGTTTTTTTCCCCTTTTATTTCAGACATTTCCCTGATAACTCTTTCGGATAAACCAGGTTCTGTTCTATGAACAGATTTGTCAGGAACTTTAAACCCGTATTTTTCTGCATACTCGCTTCTTATATCTAAAATTTCTTTGTCCATTCAACCAGCTCTTATTACCTCATACCCTTTTTCTTCAATCTCGTCAGCCAATTTTTTATCCCCGGATTTCACAATCCTACCATCGACCATCACATGAACATAATGCGGTGTCAAATGATGGAGAATTCTGTTGTAATGGGTTATCAGAAGTATTCCTGTGTTGTTGGATTTGTTGACGTCTGATATACCTTTGGCTATTAACTTTAAAGCATCGACATCAGCTCCAGAATCTGCTTCATCAATTATTGCTACTTTTGGTTTCAGGATAGACATCTGCAAAACTTCTGCTCGCTTCTTCTCACCGCCAGAAAAGCCTTCGTTCAAATATCTGTTGGCGAATGATTCGTCCATATTAAGCTCTCGAAGCTTTTGTTTCAAAAAATCCCTGAACTCTAAAACAGACAATACCTCTTCACCAACATCTTTCTTCTTCTGTCCATTTATTGACATGTAAACAGTTCTTAAGAAATTTGCTAGTGATACGCCAGAGACTTCAACAGGATATTGGAAGCCGAGGAATAAACCAAGCTTTGCTCTCTTGTCTGGAGCCAGACTTAATATATTTTGTCCATCAAGAAGAATTTCTCCTTTAGTGATCTTGTACTTGGGATGCCCCATCAGAACATATGCCAAAGAAGTTTTTCCAGAACCGTTAGGTCCCATCAACGCATGTATTTCCCCTTGTTTTATTGTCAGGTTTATTCCCTTGACTATCTCCTTGCCTTCTATTTCCACATGCAAATCTTTGATTATCAATTCAACCATGCAGTTTGCCTTCCTTCTTCAGTTTATCCCCGTACATTTCGATTAAGCATAAGAACGGATTCAACTCTTTTTCGGAGTAGATGTTATGTGTTCTTGTGGTGGCGCAGATTTCACAGATTTTTTCATGTAATTTTACTCTGCCGCTTACTATGTCTGCTGCCAATTGCTTTATCGCATTCAACAGTTTGGCATTGGATATCAGCTGCCTTACTCTTTTGCCCCTCAAGCCGTTCAAATATTGGGATATAGCTGGCTGTGTCACACCAAGTTTCTGGGCTATTTCGAACTGGTTCATGCCGTATGTTTGTATCATCTCATTGGTAATTATCGCTCTAACTGCAGGTAATGTATCGTCGAAGATTGTCTCGCAAAAGAGTTTCATAGTTAGTATATGCTGAAAAGGTATTTAAATATAACCATGTTATAATTCTAGAACAATAGTTTATTCAGCCGAACTATTTAACTTCCAATGTTCCCTTCAGCCAAGGATGAGCACCCAAAGGACCTGTCTCGCAAGTCTTGCAGTATATTTCAAAAGTACCTGCCTTATCAGCAGTAAATTCTATCACTTCAGGCGAATCTGCGGATCCCTTCAAAACAACCTTGTTGATGTTGTAAGCGTCTATTGTAATCCCATGCTCATGAAAAGGTTGATTGCTTACAGCTGAAATTTTCACGGTATCGCCTTTATCAACAGTAATTTTATTTGGAGAATATCCTCCGCTATGGTCTATGATAATTTTAAATTCTTTGGTTTCGCCAACAGCTATTGGAGTAGGAGCAGTTGTTGATTGAGTGATACTAATAGGTTTGACCACTACATTGCCCTCTAAAGCTACAGGCTTGTCTTCGTCAGGAAATCCATACACACCATCATTGTCATCGTCATAATGCAGCATTGCAAAAACTTTGGTTCCAGCTTGGGCAGCATCAATTTTTACTTTAACATTTGTCTTCTCTCCAGACAGCAATTCACTATTTCCTATGACAGGACCTGGCTTACCGTCCGCATCCTTGTGTATCACAACATACCCAGCTTTATCCAGATACAAACTGTCTATAACAATTTCATTACCGGCTAAAGATTGAGAACTGACTGCAAGACTTGCCTGTTTAGCAATTGGTGCTGGTGCAGGTTGCTCGGTAGCTACTTGCGGCTGCCCCACGCAACCAGACAAAACTACTACAACCATCAACAGAAATACTGGAAGCCTGTCAGAAAGCATAAAGTTAATTGCAACCTTAATTATTTAAATTGTTCACTCTGGAAATATTTGTCCGACATACCAGATGACTAAAATACCGAGAACCAATAAACCGATTTGTATCAGAGATTTAATCGCATCTTTCTCCCTGTGGGTCTCTGGCAACAGGTCTGTGCTGGCGATGTAAATGAAACCTCCGGCAGTAAACGCGAGTATAGGCCCTAAATTTCCAAACAAAGGCAGGTAAAATAATCCTATTAATACGCCTAACACTGCGGTCATTTGTGCAGCCAAACTATACAAAATAATTTTAGATTTGCTGAATTTTGAATGAAGCAGGATGGCAAACTCCCCCATTTCCTGAGGCAATTCATGGAACAGAACGGCAAGGGAAGTTGTGATGCCAAGCTTGAAGTCTACGAGAAAACCTGCGGCGATAACCAAACCGTCTATGAAATTATGCAAAGCATCGCCCAAAGTAATCAGATACCCTGTTGGATGCGCCTTTTCTTCAGGAGGATGCTTGCCTTTCCCATGCGATGTTATGTGTTCTATGGAATGGTGGTGGTACCATAGCAGGGTTTTTTCCAATAAGTAAAATGTAAGAATGCCTACGAGCGAATAAACCAACACACTTCCGCCAGCAGTGATGGCTTCTGGCAATAGGTCCAAGAAAACCACTCCCAATAAAGCCCCTATTGCAAAATTTATGACATATTTTGAAACAAGCCTGGCCCACTTTTCACGGTAAATCAAAAGAATTCCGCCAGCCAACCCCAGTATACTTATTATAAAAACTATTGTTAGTGCAACCAGAAATACCATACAGAGATATTAAATTAGTAAAATAAAAGTCTATTAGCTCAAGTCAGGAACTACTTGATCCGAAGTTGGTGTGGCTTCGTCAA
>CAYIDG010000071.1:0-4497 GCA_964362055.1 uncultured archaeon
AATGAGGTTGCCTACAGCTTATTTCAAGAAACCGAAAATCTGGAAACACATTTTTCCTGCCAGCTTTCTTCAAGAATATTTTTGCAGGAATTTTCATGTTCATCGCTTGTACTATCATATACGGACATGACACCAAAGAGGCTAGTATAACAATTTTCTTTTTCCGATACGTTAATTCTTGCGCAAATCTTGAACGACAAGTCCCTCCCGCCGACAGAGAAATCAGAAAGAGTTATAGTAGTCAAACAGTAATTTACCCACTGGGACGGCAAGAGACTGCAGAGTTTGAACGCTGTATCCGCATCCCCCTTGGTCAGAGGATGTATCTGGCGCGACAGACCGTTGAAACAAATCTTCTGGTGTTCTGCATTTTTAACTTTCAGGCACTCCTCGCCAACTTTCTTGATATCCCCTTTGAACATCTGGTACATCAAGGTTGGCTGGTTGGACCAGCATCCGTCCAGATGCTTTGGATTGATTCTGGAATCATTGCAGGGGTAGAAATTATCGTCACCTCTAACCCATCTGTCAGGCGATGGCTTGCCCTCATGAATGCCCCACACGTTTTCCATGAACACGCCGTCTCTGCAATTATATAGCGGAAAATTCTCAACGCGTTCGCCCATCTCGTCGCACAACCCAAGAGCACCAGTCAAATTGGAATAGCCGACCCAAGTCAAAAAGCCATGGCCTATGGCATGAGAGCATTGTGAAACAACCGTTATTCCGAATTTCTTGCATTCGTTTACAATATCATCTATGGCACCCAACCCATCTGGAATTGCGTGGAGGATGAAGCCATGATAACAAGATGACAGGAAATAATCCTTGCATCTGACAAGGCCAGCATTGCCGTATTTTTCATACAGGTAATCGCCAACAGCGTGATTCAGCAGATGGGTCTGCCCTGTGAATGGCAAGCCGGAATTATACAGATGCTCCTGCGCCTGTTCAGGCCCTACGCGCTCAATCAATTCCTTATACAGCTTTGTTTGTTTGTCCAGATTGTCTGCAGCTTTGATCTGCTGGATTTCTATAGGATTGCTTGAGGCTGGTATCTGTTTATTGTAGCCCTCGATTATCCTTTGGGTTCTGTTGCCGCATTCACTCTTCCAATCCTCAGGAAGTTCTTCGCATAAAATTTTAGATACACTCCACCAATTCTCGTATTCCTGGAAGATAACCTCCACTGCGGCATTGGTTATGCAGGAGTATCGTCCATCATCGATTGACAAAAGACTGCATGATTTTTTTATTTCATTCGCATCACCCTTGGCAAGGTTCGCGGCAAAGTAACCAACACTCATCAAACATCCATTCTTCAGTATGGTGTTTGGTGCTTGGCTGCACGATTGCGCGATGCTAGGAAATCCCCATCCAAACTTGCTCCCGAACAGCTGGCTATGGTATTTCGCGCAGAGCGGTTGGTATTGCTCGCCGAAGCTGGCGCAGAACTGCCATGGTTTGTCAGGATTTAATGCATTCTTCGGCGCGCTGAAGCTGTATTCCATGAAAACTCCGTCGTAACAGTAAGTGCGGTACTGAGCGCTGAGGATATCGCAATCGCCAAGAGCTTTTGTTATGTTCAAACCCTCCCAGCTCAGCAAACCATGCCCGCTGCCGTGAATGCAGCTTGCAGCCCTCTGCGGCTGGTTGGGAAATATTTTGAGGCAACTGCGCTCCAATTTTGGAACAGCAGCAATCCCCAGATCCAATAACATTTTTTCTGTAACGCCATGATAGCAGCCGAAGGCAAACTCGTCGTCGCAAGCAGCAATGCCTCCGAACCCGTTCTGGTTGTAGATTTCATTGCCGATGATATGAGCAAACTCGTGGGGATTCTCCCTAATCTGGCCGCCTACAAGAAACACCTTCTTCAGATATTCCCATGCTCCTTTGGGGTTTGCTTTGCCCAGTTCCCTTATTTTTTCCTGCTGTTCGATGTAGGTTAAACCGCGGAAGGATTCGGAAGATGGATACTGGCTTGCATTGCTTTGAAAAAGTTTCTTCAGGAAATCGATTATCTTGGTGAACAGAGTCATCAAATTGTCATTGCTTTCTGTCACTTCAACGCTCATGGTATAGCCTGGATACAGATGGTCGTGCATCCCCCATTTCCCGATTTCGTTAAAAGTAAATGAGAATTTTTCATCATGCTTCAACCCACGACAGGCGTCCAATACAGTCCCTTTTTCTGGTGTAAGGCATTTCTCTATAGTGGAGCCTGGGTATACTGTATGCGTAGGATGGATGTCTGAGGCTGGCCAGTGCAACGCATTTCCGTTATTAATCCAAGTAACTGCGGTTCCTTTGGTTATGGTAATTTTCTTGGGCGAGAAGCCTGTGTCGGTTACGAGAATATTATTGGTTGCTGTAGACTCTTTGGTGTTTGTAATGTTGTGCGCATCAACAAACTGTATATTGGCAGCCAGCAGAAACGATATCAATAAAATTTGGATGAAAATTTTCCTCTTCATGTTATCCAGATGGTACATTATTAAAAATAGTGATTAGTTAGTAAATTAAATAGCCTTATTGCAAAATCCTCTTTATGTATTCTCTGTCTAGCAAAGAGGAAATCCAGTTCATAGCATGCAAACCTTTATACGCTTCTTGTGCAATGCAAAGTTTGAAGAACTATATATCGGAAAAATCGATATATGAATGGAAAAATCGATATATTTAAATACTTAACAGACAAGCTTAGATTTATGAGTTTAATAGAAAGGGTCCTGTCTT
Organism: uncultured archaeon; assembly: GCA_964362055.1. GTDB lineage: Archaea > Aenigmatarchaeota > Aenigmatarchaeia > CG10238-14 > SCSR01 > JACQIA01. Next base: position 2,740 of record CAYIDG010000071.1, read on the forward strand.
CCAAGTCAAGAGTAAAGCTATTGAGGCTATTTCATGAAAATCCAAAAGTGGAGTTTACACTCTATGAATTGAAAAAGATTTTCAAATTATCCCCCGGTACTATGAACCCCGTTCTGAAATCTTTGGCGGAAGATAGGATTTTATTGTCAAAGCGCGTTGGGAAATCAATAGTTTATGAATTGAACTCAAGCAATTTGCTTGTGAAGAAGCTACTGGAAATTTTTGACTATGAGAAGCTGCTGCTTTATAAGAAGGCTGAAGAATTTGTAAAAAAGTTAAACAAGACCAATGTAATCTCCATAATCCTATTTGGTTCTGTAGCAACTGGCAAAACTACAGAATTAAGCGACATAGATTTATTGATTGTCTATGAGAAAAATCAAGCTTATGTTAAAAAAAGTGCTGATGATTTGTCCGATAAACTGTTGGATGAAGACATATATGTATCGCCTCTTATTCTTTCGAAAGCTGAAATAAAGAGTATGTTCAAAGGGTTCAATAGTTTTATATTAAGGGTTGGGCAGGAAGGGAAACTTTTATATGGCAAATCGCTGGAGAGATTAACAGATGGTTAAGGAAGAGCATCGGGAAGAATCCGAAAAATATCTGAATAAAGCGGAAGAATTCCTAACTGCTGCGAGTTTAGCATTTAAACAGTCGTTATTTAATGTTGCGGCATTCAATGCCATACAATCCACAATCAATGCAAATGATGCTTTGACCGTCTTTGTTCTTGGAAAAAGGGCCAGTATAGACCATAAAGAGGCTATGTCTATGCATATCGAAACTGTTAGGAAAATACAAGATGCTTCTATGAGGTCTGTTTTGAATGAAGCATTAAAATCACGTTCTAGAGTCGGCTATTCTGGGGAAATAATAAAGAAGGATGAAGCAGGGAAGTTAATTAAAAGTGCGACATTGTTTCTAAGCTGGATAAAAAATTATGTAAAGTGATTTTTGGAATTTGTTATACACACATTAGTATATTTCTAACTATTTAGTGGTTACAGCATACAAATCTTTATATATGGCTAATAGAAGCTTTAATAGGTTTTTCTGTCAGAGTAATTACAGATTGCTCAATTAATGTCAAATCTGTCCTGACTAACCATTTAACAAAATCGTTTTCTTCATTTAATTGGTACAAAGTAGCTCTGCCTACTTGCTTAATTGGCTTGACTATCTTGTATCGCTCCAATTTTTTCCAAACCCTAAAGAAAGAATTCCTGCTCAACCCTGTTCTTTGTATAATTTCATTTTTGTAGACAGATATGAATAAATTGTCTAATAAAAAATCGATCACCCTTAATTCTGTAGTGTCTCCTAACACATCTAATAAAAGTGATTTATCGTTAACCATAAAATTTATACAAGACCTAAAGTATTTAAATCTATACTTACAAGTAACTATAAGTGAACTTATGTTAGGCGACGAAAGTGAGGTTGATGAGAAAGTTAAAGCAATGATTTTGCATACATTAGCCAGAAAGCGAAAATGGGGTAAATCGCACACGCCTTTAATCAACATTATTAAATGGGTTGTCATAAGGAAAAATGGCAAGCGCGTGAAGAAATTGATTAACGAATTAAGAAAGGAAGGCTTGGTTAATATTAAGCCAACACATTATGGTGAAGAAATTTCTCTAAACTTTTATCAAAAAGAAAAGGTAATTGAAGTTATTAAGAAATATTTCAACGATTTTATCGCTAACGTAATTTACTAACTATTTAGTGGTTACAGAATACAAATCTTTATAT
>CAYIDG010000072.1:0-3477 GCA_964362055.1 uncultured archaeon
AGTTGCTGTCCAAGCTGTTTTGGAATTTTCTTAAATGTCGTGACAGGGTTAACAGCTAGTTCTGTAGTTTTCTCTATTATATCAGACTGCAAATTATTGTCAGACATTATAACAGCTGGTGGAATTCCAAACATTTTGGATATGTCTCTAACACTTTCTCCCTGTTTTGCTTGATAAGTTGTAGGTGAAGTTATTTGTTGTATACTTTCTTCTCTCGGATAAAACATATACGCAGCCAATGCCCCTAATGCAGCCAAACCCAAACCAGCAAGAATAAATTTCGGTGTTCTAGATTTACGTGGAGGTTGTGCATTTGGCGTTCCTTGTGCATCAGCTATAGGTATTTGCTGTTCTTGACTATCCCCACTTTCATAGGCAAAATTTTGTATATTAAGGTTAGCTTCAGGCGCTGGTGGTCTTACCCATCTACCTATACTATTCCAATATGTAGTATGCAATGCACTATATGCAATTTCTTTTAATCTTTGAACATTAACATAACTTTGAGGTAACCATAAACCACGCAGTCCAGTTTTGACAAAATCCTCCCTCGGACGCCATAAACCTTCTCTTTCTGCAAACAAGTCTTCTGTATATTGTCTGAATGGTAAAGCAATCTCCATTAATTTATGAGACTGCATTTAACAATTTAAGCTTTACAAAATTGTTTCATTGCTTTTAAGCATCCTAATAACGATTTATTAATTCAATTCTTGATGCATCAAGTAGCACAGAATTATAATCATCGAATATCAATATTTATTATGAGCAAGGGGATGAGCGGGGAGGCTGTAAGGACTATTTTAATAATAGTTTTGGCGGTTATCGGGTTGGCCATACTATGGCTGTTCTTTTCTGGAACGGTATCTTATGGGGCGTTCGCATTGGAGGATATAATCGGCGGAGTTAAGAAATGGTTCTGCGATAACTTCGGTATTTTCTGTAAAATAGCTAAAATAGGTGAAATTTTGCCAGGATAGTTATGACAGCAAACTTTTTAATTGGAAGCAAAGGTAAAATGGCAGTTGGACTAATCATCAAACTTGTTTTGTTAGTTGTGATACTTGTCATAGTTGGGGGGGCAATCGGATGGGGGTTCTCTCAATTTACAGGTGTGAAAAAGACTTATGCATGCGCTTTAGGTTTAGAGGGATGCGAAGATCTCAGCGAGCAACAAAAAGCATCCAGTGGAAATCTTGTAAGTGCAATTAGATGCGCATACTACAGGTGTGCTGTCGGATGCTATAGTCCAAGAATAGATGGTATAATAGTTGCAAATCATCAGGGAATAGATTTGAAATGCAGGGAAGATTTATGTTTGCCATTTAAAGACAAAGGTAATAACAAGGATAATAAAGTTTGCGATAAAAACATAGGAGTATTTTCTGTAAGATTTCAAAGCTCTGTATTAGATGTCAATTTCTTCTATGATAAAGAGTTTGATAAAATAGATCGCGAAGATGAATGCAAGGCAACAGAAAAAATAACTTTAAAGAAATCAGATATAGTTTTAGATAGCGAAGATAAAGAAAAATGTAGAACAGACAGGCATACTTTCCGTCTTTGGATAGTTGACACAAAAGGTTGTGAATTAAAATCTGGTATTTATAATATTTTATCTGATGATGAGAAAACTGCTGCGTGTATCGGAGAACCGGTTAAAGTAATAACAGAGTTTTCATTGTCAATAGAACCTAAGGAAGTTCCTGTTGGAGGCGAGTTTGATTTAATCATTGGCAATCATCCATCTGAAACACGTTGGGTAAAAATCGTTTTTGATGATAATGTAAGAGATAAAAAATATGAAAGAGCTCTATTTGAAGCAACAGGACGCATAAAGGTAAAAGTTGGCGATAAGTTAGATATACCACCTCGATTAGGCACGCGTCAAATTAAATTGAATGCATATGGCGAATTTGATAACCTTTTAGGAGTCTCGAATACAGATAGCATCACAGTAAAGCAATCATAACTTCTAAATATTATCAAACCGAATACTAATCATGAAGGGTGCTTTGAACACAACATCAGCATTTGTTATTCTTGTCTTGCTTTTGGCGGTTGGAGTGGCTGCCATATGGGGTCCATTTGACTTGGCACAGGCTTATGACCCGCTTGGCTATAAGGGGAGACAAGCAAAGCAGGAGCAAGCAAATGCAGCTCTTCAGGAAGCAATCGAATGCGCATACTACAGATGCTTATTGGGATGTAAAACTGCCGTAGGAAAAGGCGCATGTGGTACTGTAAATGGGCAATTCAATGAAGTACGATTTAAACAATTTTGCGATGAGAGGTTTTATGAAGATGAGGCTGGAAGGATATGCGGCAATAATGCCAAAGCATTGCCTGTTGAGACTTTGAAATCAATAAAATTTGCTAAAATTAAAAGTGTAAAAGACGAGGCGACCTATAAGTTAGAAAATAAAGATAAAAAACTTGTTGATGTATGCGTATTCTATGAGAAGCGAGATAATTGTGATTTTGGTACCGCTGATAGTGATATAAATCATGTGGCAATGGAAATATCACCTGAAGTTTTTAGTAAAATTGACGGTTCTGGAACTTGTGGTGGTGGTCCAACAGGTGCAAATCTAATTGTCGACAAAGATAAACTTTTTATTTGGGCAATAAAACCTCCAGAGCTTGGAAGTTTTTTACGTGCCAACTTAAAGGCTTGTTGGTTTGAAGCGTTTGAGTGTGTTAATAAGCAAGGCGTAGACCTTAAAAAATGCGAAGCTCGAACAGAACCAGAATGCAAAGTTAAAGATTCAGGATGTAAATGGGATGGTACATGCAAACTAGGTAATGTTGGACAAGGTAAAGATAACGGCCCTAGACCATGTTCCCTACTTAACAAAGGTGCCTGTAAAGATAATCAAGACCTTAATTTGGGATGTGCGTGGACAGGAAGCTAGATTTCTTAAGTCTTTCGCAATATCTTTAAAAATTACATTTAAATATCAGCCTAGCGAAATTAAATTAAGAGACTATGAGAAAAGGAGTGGCTATCCCTTACATCATCGCAGTGCTTCTGGGCATAGCTGTTATTGGTATTATTGGATATTGGTTCTTCTTCCTTGGAGGCAGCCTTGGAGGAGAAGTATCAGCACAAGATTGTAATAGAAAATTAGTAACTTATTGCAGCATATGGCTAGCGCAAGGATATGGTGGCACTAGTCCTGGTGTAGGTACATGGGATGAATATGCTGTTGGATGTTCTAAATTAGATCCTGTGAAATATGCTGCTCCACGTGGAGATAAATGCAATGGAGTTTTGGGGAGAGGTGAAACTACTGGAGGTAGTGTAGAAGGGACTAGTTGTAATCCTAGTGAAGCGAGTCCTTGTGGCAGGGGATTTACTTGTGATCCTCTCTTAAAGATTTGTAAAAAAGCTTAAGATTTGTAAATGTTAATCATTTATTTGCTTCTTTCATACAACATTTATCAGTAGCACATTTGTAATCGGCATCCTTAGCA
>CAYIDG010000072.1:3577-4479 GCA_964362055.1 uncultured archaeon
GTAATAACTGCAGAACCAACTGGTACTTTTGTACCTTTAGGAGTAACCCCCCTTGTAGGAGTTTCTACTGCTTTTATAGAAGTTTCTGCTTCTTTCATACAACATTTATCAGTAGCACATTTGTAATCGGCATCCTTAGCAGCTTCTGGTGCTACTGTAGTTATATCCTTAAATGGGTCTGCGCAAGTACTATCACATTTTAATGTAATATCTCTTTCAAAACTAGTACCTTTAACATTTATCCCACCCGTACAACTGCTATCTAAATTATACGTAATAACTGCAGAACCAACTGGTACTTTTGTACCTTTAGGAGTAACCCCCCTTGGTCTATCAGCAACTGTCCCAGTTAACACATTCAAATCATTCGACTGCCCTTCATTACAACTAGCTCTTGCAATTATTTTCTTGTCCCTCAAAGTATCTTTGCCATCACAATCTGCCCATTTTATAGTAGCCTTATTTTGCACAATGGATGGTTGGCATTTAGCATTCTTAGTATCAAACGACTCCCCTGTCGCTACTGATAACTTCCCATTTGTACAAGCGCCTGTTACAGTAATATCACAATCACGATCTAAATTACAACTACCACTTATTCCTATAGTTTCTTTTTTAGTTTCAGCAGTAACCTCTTTTGGCTTCACATCTATAGTTTCTGTACGCAAATTATTTTCCTCATCAGCCTCAATAACATCCCCGTTAGGTTTTCCAGTGCTTACAGGATCTATTGTCGCTGCTATTACCCATTTGCCTTCTCTGTCTATTGCACTTGCAGGGATTTTTCCAGTAAATACTGGAGTCGTTTGCCCAATGCGTTGAATATCTACAGCATCTGGGCTAATTCCAGTGATAGGTGTAATTTCGTAATAGCCTGGTTTAAATTACTACAATTTGGCACC
>CAYIDG010000073.1:0-4466 GCA_964362055.1 uncultured archaeon
AGCATCCAAATTCACTTCATCATTCACAGATTGGAAATATCCGATGCTAACAGCAGAAGGCTGCCATCTCCAGAATCTGATTGTAGGCTGCATGCCATTTGCTACCGCTTCTGACACCGCTTCATCTATAGCCATAGCCGTAAACGCATCTGCCACATGCAAAGGAATCACTCTCCATCTTACCATCGCTTTTTTAACAACTTTAGCCACAGCCTCTGGAGTAATGCCAACTAATTGAACCCCTTTAACATCAACAACTTCAGAAATGATGCCTGAAATCAAACCTTCATCTGCATTGGATTTAACGCCAATCAAACTTCTCTCTATGTCCTCTATCGCATCCTCAGGATGAAGGAAGAAATCTCCGTATATCTTGATATCATGAATTACATCATCGTAATTTACCTTAACCCTAACCAGTTTCCCGCCAGTAACTTTTTCTGCAGCTATGCCTTCCATGCTATTCAGTATTGCAGTTAGTTATTTATGCTTTAAGAAATTAGACATATCTAAATTTTTCAACTAATTCTTCTACAGGTAACCTGCTAGCTAACAAAGTACCCAAAGAATCACTTCCACCAGCATTAGCCGTCCAACTAGAATTCAAAATCATATACCTACCATTGTAACCATAACCTAACTGCAGGGCATTCAAGCCATTCGCATTTTGTCGTGAATAATCTAAATTAGCTGGGTAATGGCGAGTTACTCTTCTGTTAGCACCTAATATATTTTCCCATTCTTCATCAATAAAATCAACGTTTTTTGGAACAGATACTGCTACAAGATCTTTTTCAGGATCCATCCCTGTTACATCAATACCATAATCTGTTCTCACAGTCCATAACCCTCTATAGAGGACTGCGTTTTTCCCTCTAGGTAATCTAAATTCAGGAAATCTTAGTTGTGGCAATGAATCCATTAACTCAGCCCAAACTCTATATGAATAACCTCTATAATTTGTGTAATGAAAATAATTAAAGAAGCTTTTAATTGCTTGTCTCATATCATCTGATTCCATCTTATCAGCCCTTACAAGCGGTTGTTTTTCAGCTAATGAACTAAAATTATCTAATTGGCCAGCTTCCAAAATATATAGTATTTCAACAAGTTCTCTAGAATTATCAAGAACCATTACGTCAGCACGATCTTGGGCACTTATCTTGGTATCAAGCTTAGATAAGACTTCTAAGTCGATTTTTGGTATTACTGGTAATTGTTCCCCATTTCTTTCTATGCCATCAAACACAACAAATAATCCTTCATATTGTGTTGTATGCATTCTTATCAAATTTACTAATAAAAAATAAAAGATTTAAGCCTTCTTATCTAGAATTTTATTTCTTTGCTACACCAGTCTTAACTGCTGCATCTTTAACAGCATTGGAGACTGCAGGCAGAATCCTCTCATCAGTCGGCGATGGAAGTATGTAATCTTTCCTCAATTCATCCCCAACAATATCTGACAATGCGCGTGCGGCTGATAAAAGAATCTCATCATTAACCGCTTTAGCCCTCACATCCAACAATCCCCTCATGACACCAGGAAAGGCAAGAACATTGTTGATCTGATTCGGGTAATCGCTTCTTCCTGTGGCGATTATCGCAGCATCCTTCGCATCCTCAGGCATTATTTCTGGTGTCGGGTTTGTTAATGCAAACACTATCGCCTCATCATTCATCTTCTCTATCATCTCATTTTTAATTAAACCGGGGATTCCAGAAAATGCTATCACAGCATCGGCACCATCCAGCGCATCTAGCAAACTTCCCTCTGCTCCTTCCTTATTGGTTATGTCTGCCAATTTCTGCTTGTATTTGTTCAAATCGTTCCTACCAGAATGGATTATCCCTTTGGAATCTACGACCAGCATATTTCTAAATCCCATGATATTCAACAATGTGGCAACACCGTATCCGGCAGAACCGGCGCCAACAATTGCAATCCTAGCATCGTCCAACTTCTTTCCAAGAACCCTCAAGGAATTAACCAGTCCAGCGGCGGCAACTATGCCCGAGCCGTGCTGGTCGTCATGATATATAGGTATATCCAAATGTCCATTCAATTCATCAAAAATTTCGAAGCACTTCGGCGAATCTATGTCTTCCAAGTTAATACCACCGAAACTTGGTGATATGGCTTTTATAATTTCTACAATCTCATCTGCATTCTGTGTTTTTAAGCAAATAGGGAATGCATCTACTTTACCAAACAATTTAAACAGCAAAGCTTTCCCTTCCATCACTGGTAACGCAGCTTCAGCACCGATATTTCCTAAACCCAAAACTCTGCTACCGTCAGAAACTATAGCAATTGTATTCAACTTTGAAGTATATTCGTAAACCTTTTCCTTGTGTTTCGCAATTTCTTTAGATACCTCAGCAACACCAGGGGTGTAAAGTAAACTTAATATTTCTTTCGTCATCACTTGATGCTTGCTACTGATTTCAATCTTTCCTCTTAACTTCTTATGAAGATTTATTGCTTCTTCTGCCAAATTCATTAAAATCTAATGAACTCTATTTTATTTAACAGTTTCTATGGCTAAATTTAACAAGCTGGTTTTATTTAGCTTTCGCTACCCTCTCTTGTGCAATCTTCAACGCCGCATCCCTAGGCTTGACATCGTCTTTCTTCGCCCTCTGCAGAACAATCTTCGCATTTCTTTTAATCTTCCTCTCAACCAAATCGAACATCCTCTTAGGATTATACCCTCTATATTCTGCATAGGATGATATCACGCCACCAGCATTAGAAACAAAATCTGGAACTACTAAAATTCCTCTTTTATGCAAAATCTCTTCCATTTCCGGCGTAGTTGGTATATTCGCAGCCTCAACAACAATCTTCGCCTTGACATTATTGACATTATTCTTGGTTATCACATCTGGCAGCGCACTAGGAATTAAAACATCCACAGGCAGTTCGAATATTTCCTTATTTGATAATACTTTCCCAGGTTTATAATTAACCACACTACCAGTCTTTTCTTTAACTTCAAACAACTTCTCAACATCCAAACCCTCTTGGTTGGAAATCACACCCTTGCTATCGCTAACTGCGACAATCTCCGCCCCAAATTTCGATAAGTGGTGTGAAGCGAATGTCCCAACATTACCAAACCCCTCTATGGCGACCGTAGCTCCGTTGATATCCATTCCTGAATGCTCTGCAGCAACAACAGTAGCATGCGCCACGCCAAACCCCGTAGAACCAAATTCATGCGGTATCCCGCACTTCTCTCCTGGCTTGCCGAATAATTTCATGCAGACATTCGCTGGCTTGCCTGTGCATGCCCTCCAGTCGCCGTTGGCCTCGAAGAACCACTGCATCTCCTGTTCACCGGTGTTTACATCAGGACCAGCTATATACATTTTAGGCACCAATGGCTTCAATGATTTGGAAAACGCCTGAATCAATGCCTTCTTCCTGTCTCTGTTTTTTATGTCTTCCAATGGAGCTTTAATCGCGGCCTTGGCTCCACCGAACGGTAATTCTGCCAATGCGTTCTTCCATGTCATTGTTCTAGCTAACCTAAAGACTTCTGGAACATCAACAGTAGGAGTCATCCGAATACCGCCCTTGCCAGGACCCAAAGAAGTGTTGTCTACAACTAAGATGCCCTTCAACCCAACTTTCTTATCATATACCTCAACCACATATTCAGGACCAAACTCGTCGGCAAAAGCTTCCAATTCCATAATAGAATTATTCTAAATCATATTAAAAGAGTTGATGTTTAACCATTAAAGGAGTTTAAGGCTTAAATATTGATGTTAATATCATATTAATATGGTTAAAGCAATAATCGACATAGATAAGGAAACGAATAGGGTATTGAACATACTGAAAGCTGAGTATGGATTGAAAGACAAATCACAAGCGATAAATAAGATGGCTAAAGAATTCAAGAAGTTTGTGAAAATTGAACCAGAGGTAAGACCAGAATACATTAAAAAATTAATGAAAATCCATAAAGGTAAGCATAGAAGAGTCGAAGATTTTGCTAAGGAATTTGGATTGAAGTGAATGTACGCATTGAAGCTTTCTGATAAAATAATTGAAATATTCCATAAGATGGAGAAGAAAAACAAGAAACAGCTGGAGATTATCAACAAGAAAGTTTTGGAAATTAGAGAGAATCCGCATAGATTTAAGCCATTAAGTAATATTATGAAAGGTTTTAGAAGAGTCCATTTTGGGAGTTATGTTCTTACTTATCACATTGATGAAAATAATAAAGTTGTCCTTATAGAAGACTATGACCATCATGACAATATTTATAGGAAGTAATTACAGTCTAACTTCCCCACCGTCAACAACAATCGTCTGTCCTGTGATATAGTTAGAATTGTCTGACGCGAGAAAAACTGTAGTCTTAGCAACCTCTTCAGGTTTACCGAATCGCCCTAATGGTATGCTCTTAACCAGCTCGTCTATTTCATTTTTCTTATAGTTCTTCATG
>CAYIDG010000074.1:0-4431 GCA_964362055.1 uncultured archaeon
AAACATAAAATTCTTGAATTCCTCCGATAAATTCGCAGCCGCTTTATTCGCCCTGATACCGATTGTAGCGTCATCTATGTCATTCCCTTTGGTCAATTTAATCATTGAAGCGTTCGTCGCTGTGATTTTGGGATTGCCATGAGCGATTATCTCTTCCGTTATCATTTCAGTTCTCATCAGCAGTTGCCATCCTTGCGCTGTGGGTATGTAGACTCCCCCTTCCGAATAGTATATCATACCTTTCGCCTCTAACGCCTCTAAAGTTCTTTCTATCATCTCCGGGGTGATTGATGGGCTGGGCTGAGCTGGTTCCTGCGGCGGTTCTTGGTACTTTTTCTGCGTCATGAAATCACTTTTCTCGCAAACGTCAAAAATCCCGTGTGCATTAATCCAATTGTTTTGGGTCTCAACGTCCTTTCACTCTGCCATTCTCTTACTATATTTTCAACTGTTTTTATATCAATAAAGATTTTCTTTTTGATCGGTTTCAATACTTTGGTTAAATGGTCTATCGTCGGCGAATACACGACCAAATATCCACCGCAGTTTAACGCATTATAGGCATACTTAACAACCTTATCGGCATCTTGCAAATCTAAAACAACCAAGTCAACATTTTTTTCCTTGATTCCTTTTGTCACGTCGGCATTTTTCAATCGGATGTTACTAAATCCTGAAATCTCTATATTTTTCTTCGCTGTTTTGAGAAATCTTTTATCATTTTCATAAGTCACTACCTTACCATTAGGCAGATAATTAGCGAGAAAGATTGCAGTAAAACCTGACCCGCAGCCCGCATCAACAACCAAACTGTTGTTGGATATGCCGGTATATGCTAAAATCAATGCTATATCCTTAGGTAACATCACTTGCGCAGTCCGCTGGATTTTCCTTTCCAAAAAGTCTTTTAATGTCGGTTTGATGGTGAAGAATTCTTTTCCCAAGTGGGTTTTTACTTTTTTACCAAAACCTTTTTTCATTTCACTGGATTTTATCACACCACTCTTAGTATGGAAATCTTTACCAGATTCTACTAAATAGGACTCATCCTTAGATAAGAGAAGAATCATTCTTTTTTTCTTGTTGATTGTATCACCTTAGATAATTTAGTAAGATAAAACCTACGAAAACGATTACAGATATAATAATCAGAATATGGAATACACGTTCACTACTTGCGAACCCTATAGGAAACGGGCCTATAAAAAAGACCCCACCACCTTCAACCTTAGCTTTTCCTTTGGTCTGCACCAAAGTTCCGACAAAAATTAGTGCGAAGCCGATTAAAATTACTAAAGTGCCTATTGAAATCAAGTTCAGTTCAGACATTTTTAATCACATTTGGTATCTCATCTATGGCGTCTGTTGGGAGCACACCGATATTACGTTTCTTGATAGCCAATAAACCCGCTTTGCCATTAACGTATGCCGATGCACATGCTGCTGTAAACAAATCTGCCTTGTTAATTTTCCTTGAAATTAAGGCTGCACAAATTCCAGCCAAAGTATCCCCAAATCCACCTTTCGACATTCTTTGATCGTGAACTTTATTAAGGGCAATTCTTTCACCATCAGAAATTATATCAATATGGCCCTTTAACAAAATCACAATATTTAACTTTCTTGCTTGGTCTTTAACAATTCCAGCACGTTTGTTAATTTCGGTTACATTTACGATTGGCACACCAGTTATTTCTAGAAATTCATTCGCGTGTGGAGTTAGTATGCAAGATTTTTCTTTCAAAACTTCTTTAGCATCTTTCATTGCTCTTATAGCATCTGCATCAATCACCATTGGAAGATCAATTCTTTTGATTAGTTCTATAACAGCTTTCCTGGTTTCATCCGTTCTCCACAAGCCATTCCCAATTTCAACAGCGGTAATTCCCATTTCCTCCATAAATTCCAAAATTTTAGGCACATGCCTTCTTTCTAACTGCCTCCCGTCCAAAGGCAGTGTAATAAATGCTGGATAATGATTTGAAATCACATCCATTGATCTTTTTGGACCAGCTTGATAAACAGTATCACAGCCGGCTCTGAATGCGGCCATGCCAACTAGAATTCCAGCACCTGTTATTCTTTCACTCCCAGAGACTATCAGCAACTTACCATACTGCCCTTTATGCGACCATTCGGGCTTTTTTGGATACACTTGTTTTAAAATTGATGAAGTGACAAATTTCATACTCTCTTTATAAAGTTTGCTTAGATAAATTAAAGACTATGCGAGCGTTCATTGCGACAACAATAATCGGCGTATTCGGTATCGACGAGAGCAAGAAGATACTTTTTTATAAGTCCTTTCCCAAGGATCCGGAAAGGATTGCAGAGAAGCTGAAACTAAGCGAGATTGAGTTCATAGACGAAGAAAGATTTGTAAGAAGCCAGCTGAACAAAAACGGATATGCCGAAGTTAAGAAAGACGACAGCGGCATTAATGAATTCATCAAATCTAACCTAAGAAAGCTTGCACTGGAAAAGAGATTCGTCAGGGACCAGTCTGAATTCAACCAATTGCTGACAAAAGTCAATATACAATTGACAAAAGTTCAAATAAAGAGGGCCATAGGAAGAGACAAAATAGCAGTTAATGCGAATGGCGCTATTGAGGAGTTTGATAAGTCAATAAACATTTTTGCAGAGCGTTTGCGGGAATTCTATTCAATGCATTTTCCGGAGATGGACAAAGCAGTGGAGGGCAATGAAAAATTCGCCAAGCTGGTTGAAAAATTTGGCAGAAGGGAGAACATCGATGAGCCTGAATTGAAAGCAATGGCAAGCAAAAGCATGGGCGCAGACTTTAAAGACGAGGATATCAACATTTCACAAAGTTTCGCTACAGAAATAAACAGATTGTATAAACTGCGCCAGGACATGTCGAGCTATTTGGAGAAATTGCTGAAGGAGATAGTGCCAAATTTTACAGAGCTGGCTACACCAATGTTAGCGGCGAGACTGCTTACGAAAGCAGGCGGCTTGGAAAGATTGTCAAAAATGGCGTCATCTACTATTCAATTATTGGGCGCGGAAAAGGCTTTATTCAGATTTCTTCAATCCAAAGGAAAATCGAGCTCGCCAAGATTTGGCATACTTTACAATCATCCGCTGATTCAAAATGCACCAGAGAAGCACAAAGGCAAGATTGCGAGGGTGCTAGCGGCCAAGCTATCTATAGCGGCAAAAATGGACTACTATTCAAAAAAATATAAGGCTGATAAACTAAAAGAGGAATTGCAACAGAAAGTTAAAGAAATACTGAGTTCTAAATGATGTCATGAATGTTAAACAAACAAAATTCGGAGGAGTATTCAAAATTGATGGTAGATTTGCTACTGTAAATTTGGTCCCTGGATTCAAGAGCTCCAATGAAGAGCTTGTCAAGATTGATGGCGTAGAATACAGAACTTGGGATTATTATACTTCAAAGCCTGCGGCAGCCTTCAGGAAAGAAATGAAGATTTTTCCGTTGGAAAAGGGAATGAAAGTTTTGTATCTCGGTTTGGCAGAGGGTAAGACCGCATCGTTCTTTAGCGATATTGTTGGCGCGGAAGGTATTATCTATGGCGTTGAGTTATCTGAGAGAAGTCTGAGAGTTGCGGTTCCTGTTTGCGAGAGAAGAGGGAATATGATTCCAATTCTTGGGGATGCTAGAAGACCAGAATTGTACGAAAACAATGTTTTTGATAAGGTTGATGTATTGTATATCGATGTGGCGTCGCCAGACCAAGTGGAGATTACTATAAGGAATGCACAGAAATTCCTAAAACCCAATGGCATAGTCATGTTCGCCATCAAATCACAATCCATCGATGTGGTGAAGCCCCCCAGACAGGTATACAAAGAATGCCTGCAAAAGTTAGAAAGACATTTTGAAGTTTTAGACAAGGTTGAGTTAGATCCATACGAAAAGGCACATATGTATCTTGTAATGAAATGGAAGAAATAAAAGGTAGGAGAGGACTTTCTAAATTTAATTTATGGAATACCTCCAGGTGGTTGGCGCCTCTCCTTAAAAGGACTAACTGGTTTAAGGAAACCAATAATTCTATCTTTTTTGATGATATTCACTCTGAGTTTTTTAAAACCTCTGTCATTTAACAGGCTCAAATGTGCTGTAGCTATCTCTTCCATTAGGACTCACCCCAATTGTGGATCTTAGGTTTATTGTATGTTTCGACATCAAATTCATGCAAGCTCTTCTGACTTGGCAGTCTGATTGTATCAGAAGGAAAACTACCCCAGCATGTCCTGCAGAAGATTCTCTTATCCCCAAACCATCAATGAAATTTAAGATTGTTGAACATCTTCCTGAAGAGGATATATCCAATCTAAAAGATTGGAAATTTGCATGTTCAGGTAGATAATTGGTATTATTCATTTTAACAGAATCCTCCAGCATATCTCCCACTAGAGGTGAATATTGCAAAG
>CAYIDG010000075.1:0-4291 GCA_964362055.1 uncultured archaeon
TGTCACCAAGATTCTCTAATCTTACTGTGGCAAATAAAGGTTGTGTATTTTTAAAACGCCCATACAGATAGAGTGCAAAATCTCTTTCTCTAGCAATCCTTTCAGCTTTTGGAATGACATGAAGCAGACCGCGCTGTTCCATCAATTTATGGATTTCTTCATCGCCCAAATTACCAACACCCTTTAGCTTGCTCTCATACACATCCATGTCCCAAGTACCGCCTATTTTGGCAAAGAGTATTTGCATTTGTTGTTCTATACTAAGGGTCATAAACATCGCTAAATTATAGCAGTGATATAATTATTTAAATGTTTGTTTTTCTGAAATAAATGATTCATATTTAACGTTTATTCGAGTCTTAAACTTACTATTATTCAATTAATTGGAAAAATACATCATATTTAAATACTTTTCGGAACATATAATCCATATGTTAGACCAGAAGGACATGAAGATACTTAAGGAGTTGAAAAATAATTCCAAGTTATCAGCACGGGAAATATCAAAAAGGACAAGAATAGCAGTCACTACTGTTTTCAACAGAATAAAAAAACTGGAAAAATCCAAGATAATAAAAGGCTATACAACTGTCATAGACGAGGATAAAATAGGTAGAAACGTTACAGCCTATGTCATGATAACGGTTGACTACAATTACCTTAAGAAAGCGAAAATGTCGCAACAGGAACTCGCAATGAAATTAAAGCAGCATGAGTTTGTTGAGGAAGTTGGGATTTTGACTGGTGTAAGTGACATAATAATCAAAGTAAAGACATCTGATTTGATGCAGCTTAACCAGTTTGTTACCGGACATTTGAGGAATATAGATGGTGTTGAAAAGACGCAGACTTCGGTAGTGCTTTCTAATTTTAAATGATTTAATTTCCGCAATGAACATCTTCTGTTTGTAAATTATCTGACATCTCCTGCACCAAATAATTCTAAATCTAAATCCCTGTCAGATGCAAATCTATAAAGTTCCAATAACCTTGATGCATATTCCCTGCTTAAAAATGCCCAATCCCTTATAACATCAGAAACTCTTTTAGCAATTTTATCTTTCAAACCAGGATTAAATGGGTAGTTTCCTTCTCTACCGACATTCAGAAATCTGCTAGAAAGCACAAAACCACCAATATATGCAGGTCTATAAGTTTCCCGATCTGTTTTATCTGAACGAGAATCAAGACCAATAGTAAGCCCTTCTACTTCTCTCCCCAACTGCCCTTCCATAGATGGGCTTGGTGGCAACCTTTGTATCATCCCTTCTACAATATCTGGATATGCTCTCAAATCGTACAAACTATCTATTTGCAATCCCCATGATACTCTCCAATAATCACTATCAGGACGGGCTCTATGAAGTACACGCACAATTGTTGGCATATCTGGATTTACACTAGCAAAAAATAGGCAACCCTTTGGATCCAGTAAATTAGGATATTGAGGATATTGATATGCTATAGTCCAATCCATCACTTCGTCGGCATTAAGAGATACTCCACTACCATGCCTAATTGGTTCTGGAAGTTGTTCAATTGGTACACCATAAATCCATTTAGCATTGAAAGGTCCGTAAGGATCTATTTTTGGCAAATCCCCTCTTTTCACTGGATTGTATCCAATTCCAGCCATTGCAGGAACTAAATGAGGTTCAAGTTCCCTCACCCGTAGATCTAGGTAATTTGTTTCATTTGGATTAAAAGCTGTAGGCAGATTTGTTCTAATCCACTGTGCTCTTAGTTCCTCAGCAGACATTAATTCTGTCATAATTATACTTCCTCGAAAGTTATTAGATGAAACTTGTATTTAAAGGTTTCTATTAAAACGACTCATTAGTAGTGAATATTTTATGTGTGTTCATCGCTAAGTTCCTTTTCACTTTTGGTTGCTAACTTTTAGCCTTCATTTCGAAGTTTTTAATTGAAAATGATAAAAATATAAAATAAAAACAGAGGAAGAGTCTTTGTTTGCTCTGAGGGTGACCCTTCCTCCTGTTAAAAAATGTTATATGTTTTTTACACAATCAGTGCATAAAAACTGACCCTTCTTTTCCACTACATATTTTATGTCAACTTTGCTATTGCAGGCAGGGCATTTAAAAAATACCGTCGGCTGACTTGGCAAACTTTGTTTCACTTTAAACAAATTACGCATCCTACATTACCTCTAATTTCAATAACTTCATCAGAACTAACTTCGTTGTTGCATAAAGGACAAATGATAAAAGTTCTGTTTAAAAATTTAAAGTCTGATGAAACTGCACCAAGGCTGCTAAAATTATGTCTGTTCATTATTTTATGATTAAAATTAACAAATAAATACTTAATTATCTAAAATATTAACATATGTTAACTAAACAAGGAAATAGGATGACAAAAAATGAATTCTTATCAAAGAGAATGAAAAATAATGAACGATTGTTACTTGACGAGTTTGATACTAAAATTCTGCAAATTTTGATGCATGATTGCAGGCTCTCAAATAGAGAGATAGCAAGAAGACTGCAGATATCGGTAAACACAGTAATTAACCGATTAAGCAGACTAGAAGCTTCTGGAATTATCAAAGGTTATTATGCTGACGTTGATTCAGCAAAACTTGGTTATAATACGGCTTCAATAATTGAAGTTACTATGCGCAAAGGCATGATAAAGGAAGTAGAAAAGGAGCTGGCTATGTTCACAAATATATGTGCGGTTTATGATGTCACAGGTAGGACAGACTCTATTGTAATAGCAAAATTTAAAAGCACTGACGAATTAAGCGACTTTGTAAAGGCCATACAGAAAAAGGGGTTTGTTGAAAGGACAGAAACATTAGTTGTGTTAAACATAGTGAAGGAAGATTTTAGATTACTTTAACCCATACATGCTCTAATAAAACCATCATACAAAGGATTGGGCTTTAATGGTTTTGATGTGAACTCAGGGTGAAATTGTGATCCAATGAAATATTTATGATTAGGCAACTCACCCATCTGCATTATTCCTTCATCTTTCTTTGATTCTCCAGAAAATACAAACCCGTTTTTTTCCAAAGCAGCAACATATTTTGGATTTATTTCATACCTATGCCTGAATCTCTCTACAACTTCAGTCTTTCCATATAACTTGTGTGCTAGCGTGTTTGGTTTGATTAAAACTGTCTGGCCACCTAGCCTCATAGTCGCACCGTATCTCGATTCTTCTATTATCTTCTTCTGCCATGGCAGAAAATCTATCACAGGATTGCTACAGCCCTGTTTAATCTCGGTAGTATGCGCATCCGCCAATTTACAGACATTCCTTGCAAATTCTATTACTGCCAACTGCAAACCATAGCACAAACCGAGAAATGGAATGTCATTTTCTCTGGCGAATTGTATAGCTAAGATTTTTCCTTCAACACCGCTAGGACCGAAACCCCCCGGTACGATTATCCCATCAAAATTCTTCAGATTCTTCAAATTCTTCTCATCTTTTTCAAAATCCTTCGAATCTATCCACGATATGTCTGCTTTGACTAAATTGTTCGCTGCTGCATGTCTTATGGATTCTATAACCGAAACATAAGCATCCGGTAGCTTGTATTCGCCTATGTCATAATATTTCCCGACAATTCCAATCTTCACAGTCTTCTTGCCATTATTCAGATTATCGACAAATTGCTTCCATTTCTCCAAATCAGAGTTTTTAGATTCAATCCCAAATTTCTTCAATATTTTATTTCCAAAATCTTGCTTCTCAAAATACAGCGGCAATGCGTAAGTGTTTTCTAAATTGGGGTTGGAAATTATGTCTTCTTTGGTAACATTGCAAAACATCGCAACCTTGTCTTTTCTAACTTCGTCAATCGGATAATCTGATCTACAAATTATGAAATCCGGCTGTATGCCTAGTGTCAGCAATTCTCTTGTTGAATGTTGGACTGGCTTGCTTTTCAATTCCCCCAAACTGGCTAAGAATGGCAAATAAGCGACGTGGATGAAAATAACTTTTTCACGTTCGAACTTCATCTGCCTTGCAGCCTCTAGGAATAAAATATTCTCATAATCACCAACAACTCCACCAACTTCAATTAAAATGAAATCTGCTTTAGTGTTATTTGCAACTTCTTTAATTCTTCTCTTGATTTCATCAGTCACGTGTGGTATCGGCTGAACAGTTCTGCCTAAGTATTCACCCTTCCTCTCCCTTTCAATTACAGCACCATAGACCTGGCCTGTTGTAACATTGTGCCGTTTGCTGATGGTTACATCCAAAAATCTTTCATAATGGCCTAAATCTTGGTCTATCTCCCCAGATCGGA
>CAYIDG010000076.1:0-4248 GCA_964362055.1 uncultured archaeon
TGCTTTCGTGAGTTCAAATCTCACCCCCTGCATCCTAATAAATCAAAAAATCATAATGATGTAAATGGTAAACTTGGAAATAATATCCTTGCTGATATTTTTCTCATTGATAGGGCTCTATCTTCTGAAAAACAAGAAACACATCACATACAAAGGTGGCATTTCTATAATCCGCTGGAAGCGTGGCAAAGAAATCTTAGATGTAATCGCCAACAAGTATAGGAAAATCTTGCCTGCAATAGGAATCCTGTCGATTGTGGTAGGCATATTGGCGACAGTCTTGTCTATTTTTTACATTCTTCAATTCAGCCTCAGGTTCCAGCAAGCGTTTGCATTGGCTCTGCCCTCTGTCTCTGGTGTATCTTATCCTGCGCCAATAATTGGTGTTCCATTCTGGTACTGGGTGATAGGAGTTTTTGTCATAGTATTTGTCCACGAAAGCATGCATGGCATATTCGCTAGATTGGATAATGTCAGGATAAAGAGCTATGGCTTGATTACATTTCTCGTATTGCCAATAGGCGCGTTCGTAGACCCTGACGAAAAGCAGATAAAAAAGCTAAGTGTTCTGAAGAAATTGAGACTCCTTTCATCCGGCAGCTTCATCAACATCTTTCTAGGTTTGCTGTTTTTAGCGGTTGCAGCTGGATTATTTTTCAATATCTATGAAACAAAAGGCGTAGTATTTGCCGGGACAGCTGAAGACATGCCAGCAAACAAAGCCGGATTAAGCGGTACTATAACTGTGATAAATGGTCAATCTGTAAAGACTATACAAGATTTGTCAAAAATTCTGAACGGGACTGAACCCGGAACTGAAATACAGATAATAACAACGGGAGGCAAATTCACACTTGAAACTGTAAGTAGGCCCGATGGCCAGCCGGGCTCCTATATAGGAATAAGCAATGCGTCGACTGATGTTGACGTAAAAGATGAAATAAAACTGTATAAGGTTCCTATTGACTGGTTCTATGGGTTGATAGTATGGCTGCACATACTTAACCTGGGTGTTGGTATGGCCAACATGCTGCCTATAAAACCGCTCGATGGGGGGTTGTTCTACGAGGAAATACTCAAGAAATATTTTGGTGGCAGAAGCAAGAGCCTAATTAAATTCATTTCAATCGCCGTAGCCATACTATTCCTTTTCAACATCCTCGGAATCCCGATTATAAAATCTTTCATGGGATAATCTCAGTCTTTCTTACCTCAAAGTTCCTCAATGGATAAATGCTGCGAACTTCTCTTAAAATACTGCTTTTGATTTCATCGGAAATCATTCCGTCCACAAATTCTTCCAAGGTGCTGGTTTCAACGATGGACTTCAACATATCTTTTATCTTGTTGCTGATTTTCACCTGTATGCTGCTTTTAACTCTTCTGCCGGTTACACCCAAACCTTTAACCCTTATTTTTCTTTTGTCTGAAGTCACCAAATCTTGAACCGTATCGATTCGCCTGACTCTCCTCAATACCATCCTAGACAGATAATCTCTAAGGCATTCGGTTCCGCCAAAATCAGTGAATGCGGATTTTCCCTCCACTTTAGTGATTCTAAATGCGAACTTCAGGTAATATTTGCTGAAGTTGTTTGTCAACTCAACCGCGCTTAAATTTATCCTCTTGCCGATCAAGTTAGACGGTTCTATTGCCAGAGTCTTCCCTATCTCTTTCTCCCCAAAATATTTGGGGGCTATAACATTGTACCATTCTTTGGTTTTCTTTGCTGCCAATTACACCACTTATCTAAAAACATTATCAAGATAGAGTTTTAAGTTTTACACTAGGGACTACTTTTGAACTAGCAATTTCACCTTCTGGTAATCGTATGCAAAACCTTTGGGAATCTTCCCCTCTACGGCATAGTACTTTATCAGCCTTCTTATTTTAGCCTCGAGATTCTGCAAGCCCCTTTTGGTGTGCTTATCGGATTTATTCAGATTCAAATGCTCTTTTACTGTAACTACCTTTTTGAACAAATTTAGCAAATCTTCCGGATAATCTGGATATAAATTGTTCTCACTAATTATCCGGCTTATCGTTTTACCTGTTATCAGTTTGGAATCAGGCACACCATGCCGATCCCTTAAAACATTACCTATATAGGCAGATCTGTATTTGCTCTTTGCCAAATCCACAATCAGCTTTTCGACTTCCTCTGGTGTCTGCTTTACCCATTTGGGCTTAGCCTTAGTTACCGGTTTTTTTGAACCTGAACGGCCCTTTTTCCCTGAATATATTCTTGCCATTCAACCACTTTTGAACTCTTTTACCAGCCAGCTAAAAACCAATACCACGGTAGCCAAGAAGGAAATCAAGCTGCCTAGCATGGCTAGAATAGCCGGTATTCCTTTTGTAGTAATTGCTGTTAGAGCTATGCCGGATGACAAAATCAAGCCACCTATCAAAATGGCTGCAATAGAGTAGTTTTCCACAGTCTCGTACTTGTCCTTACCTTTTAGCTTAGACAACAAATTCATAAAATCACTTGCTTTATACTACCTCTCTGCATATCTTACACGCTTTTTTATCTCTTTAAGCTTTAATAATACATCCTCAGAACCCAAATATTCCTTTCTATACCCCTCAAGGAAGTTAAGCCAACACTCATCAGCAATCTTGAAATGAGTTGACTTCAGCGCTTCCTTGAACAAATTCAAATCCACCCCTTTGCCCTCAATCCTGCTTGATATGTCGCCCAAACTAAAATCAATGAAATATATTTCACCGTCTTTTAAAATCATGTTGGAAGTTGTCAAATCGCCGTGGATTATGTTATTCTGATGCAGCTTGCCGACAAGCTTGCCTATCTTAAAACAGGTGTCCTTAATCTCATCCTCCCCAGAAGAATTTAGAAATTCCTTCACAATAACGCCAGAAATGTTCTCCATGACTATCTTAAAATTCTTTTCATCCACAGTGAGTATTTTTGGCGTGGGCACGCCGACTTTTCTTGCCTCTGTAAGCAGTTTCACTTCTTTCCTCGTCCTCTCTTTCCTCAGCTTATCATCCAGTTGCTTGATTCTGTAGTCTTTCGCAACCCTTTCTTTGACTATAGCCTCCTGGCCATCAAAAGAATCAAGACTGATTATACTTTCAGCACCCCTGTAAATTATCTCCATACTAGTCGCCTGTAGTGTATTTATTAATGTTAAACAACGATTTGAAATTAATGAAATTAATAGATGCGGTGAAAAACAGGAACTTAACGAAATATCTGGCCTTGGGGTTCTTTCTTCTTGTCATGGTTTTGATTCTGCAGAAATTTTTCCTATTGGCTTTGTTGATTGGCATAAGTTTAGCCATAAGCTACCTGATAGGGACTTTCCAAATGTCCAAGTCGATAGGCATAGAGCTGGTTACGTTTACTAGCGTTCTTGCTGGCTTTGCTTTTGGACCAACCACAGGAGCTATTATTGGATTTATTTTGATTGTAACGCATTTGATCGTCGGCCATTTTGCAGCTGGGATATACGTCTTGTGGACAATTCCATTTTATGTCATTGCAGGCATTTTGGGAAGTACGATAACAGGAATTGACTTTGCTACCTTAGGTATTTACATCACAATAGGAATCAATGCAGTCAGCATAATCTTGACTGCGATTACATTCCCGCAAAATTTGGGAAATTACATACCGTTTTCGGTAACAAACATAATATTCAATTTGATAATCTTCACGCAATTCGGCCCACCTATTTACAGCCTGGTTAAATGATTTAGATATCTTTTATGCCTGTTTCAGTAATTTTGAATACAGTTTCGCTCTCTGGCAGTCCAGGACTGTCAACTAATTTGCATACTCTGGTGTTTTCCCTGCCTCGTCTTAGGTAGCACCTGTAAGTAGCTTGATGTGCAAGGACATGACCGCCTATCGGACTTGTAGGATCTCCGAACAAAATATCTGGTCTTGCCATGACTTGGTTTGTTATATAGACTACCAAATTGTAGGCATCGGCTAGTCTCTGAAGTTGGTGCAAATGCTTGTTTAACTTCTGCTGTCTGTTGGCCAACTCGCCCCTGCCAACAAAGTCAGCTCTGAAGTGCGACGTTATGCTATCAATTATAATCAATTTAATTTTCTTTTCTTCTATCATCTCCGGAGCTTTCTCTATAAGAAGTATTTGGTGCTCCGAATTAAACGCCCTGGCAACCGAAATGTTTTTCAAGACTTTTTCCGTGTCTAACTTTAATCCTTTTGCTATTTGCACAATCCTTTCTGGTCTGAAAGTATTTTCTGTATCA
>CAYIDG010000077.1:0-4232 GCA_964362055.1 uncultured archaeon
ATTAATCCCAAGCGTCTAACATTTTCTGATCAAGAAATTCTTGATCTCTACTTCTATGCTATCAGGCAGCCTGCCGTCTTTCTTCCAAGTTTTAACCAGATCCTTGCTATTCTTTGCCGCATAGATTATTTCCCCAACAAATTTTATTTTGGCAACATCGGGACTATACAAGCTCTCGAATTCAAACCCTACCAGCAATGTAGACTGCTTGCCTACCACGTCTATCTCCTTTTCTTCCACAGAAGTTATCCTCGGAGTGGAGTTTATGTTCATGCTATCTATTATTGATTTTTTCCTTGTGGCTTCTATAGATTTTATCGAGCATCCTATTACCGGCATAGAAACACATTAACCATATTACTTTTTATACCTTAATATAACCATGAAAAAATCGATGAAATTTATCATTTCTAAAGGCATGATGTTTGAAATTTCCCATGAATACACATTTCCGATAGCTTTAGTTTCTTTCATACTAACGGCAGGTATAGTATGGTTTATAGTAATTTTCGGCATGTCAAAATTCTTACTTTTACTCCTACCAG
Source organism: uncultured archaeon (assembly GCA_964362055.1). Lineage (GTDB taxonomy): Archaea > Aenigmatarchaeota > Aenigmatarchaeia > CG10238-14 > SCSR01 > JACQIA01. The sequence continues at coordinate 546 of CAYIDG010000077.1, forward strand.
CATATTTTGCGAACATAGTTGCATTTTGGTCTAGCAAAATACGTTTATTGAAATTTTTGGACATACCAATAGACTTGAAACTTACTTGGATTGATGGGAATAGGATTTTAGGCGATAGCAAGACATTAAGAGGTGTCTTAAGCGGGTTAGTGACATCGATTATTGTCGCTTACATTTTATATTATATTGTGAATGGAATAATTTCTTATTCATCCCTTGATGAAGCATTATTTTTGGGGTTTTTGGTTGGTGCTGGTGGTATGGGTGGAGATTTGATAAGAAGCTTTTTTAAAAGAAGGATTGGGTTAAGAAGCGGGGAAAACTGGTTTCCATTCGACGACTTAGATTTTGCATTAGGTGCTCTTTTGATATTGGGTATTTACGTTAATTTTCCAATGTCATTTGCAATATTGACTTTAATTGGCACATTAACACTGCGTTTTTTATCAAACATCTTTGATTTTACATTTAGACTAAAGAAGCCCAACTGATCTTACTAATTTATTTAATTGGTAGAAGCGGCGTTGAAACTCTGGCATCTCCTCCCCGAAGACTTTTGTTTTCTTTTTTAGGATACTTCCAATTACATCGTCACTCTCGGAAAAAGTCCAAACTTTTCCTATATCCGAAGGCATATGCGCATCACTGCCAGCCGTTACGCCCAAATTAAGTTCTTTTGCAATTCTAAGCGCTTGCTGATTATCATTTTTTGAAGTACGGTAATTCAACACTTCAACACCGTCTATATCTAAATTTTCGATTAGCTTGCCCAGGCCTTTTCTCGATATGCCTGAAACCAGAGGATGTGCGGCTATTGCTATTCCCCCTAAACTTCCAATGCTATCAATTGTCTCCTCTGCAGTCATTTTCTTGTCCACATTCCATTCTTCTATGCCTAGCCCAAGTATATGGCCATCCCTGCTGCTGATTTCCACACCAGGTATAATCCTCAAGTCTAATTTTTTTTGTCTTACTATCTTCAAGCATTCCAAAACCCCTTTGAATGTTTCATGGTCTGTGACAGCGATTCCATCCAAACCTCGTTTTGTTGCAAGTTTAATCAAATCAACGGGCTTAATAATCGATTCAAATAACCATTTAGTTTGCGACGAATATATTGTGTGCGAATGCAAATCGAACTTCATCTTATCACATCTATTTCTTAAAGAAATAATATATTGAAGAATAGTGTATTAACCAAGAAAAATTTTTGTGGATAATGTAATGTCTTGACGAATCTAAAACCCAATGAAACAATCCAGTCAAAAATAAAAGCGTTAGAGTTAAGTCAAAATTTTTTAAATACAAAACAAGGCTAAAAACAATAAAGAAATCTATCGTATGAAGCGGGTAGAAATGCGGCCTATCTAACTTATACTCTTGATTTGCGTACTTCAGTATTTTGGAAAAATTGACTGTCCTCAGCTTATAAATAAAGTAAGGCAAGTGGTCCAAGTCAATAAGCACACCCCACGCCAAAATTAAAAAAATCAGTTCAAAAGAAAATATTTTAAGGAATAATAAAAGTGGGATGAACACAACTAGATTGGAGACAGTATGGACATACCATGACGGCATATATTATCAAAGTTTAAATAATCTACAATAAATAACTGCGAAACTAGTTGATTAAGCAGAAAAGCCTAATGCAGTCTTCAAGAACTTATTTGCTGCTTTCAACTCTTTATGCCCCTTTTCAGTTATCTTATAATAAATCTCACGACCCCTTTTAACCGATTTTACATAACCATCTTTTTCTAAGAGATAAAGAACTTTATAAGATGTGACGTTACCTATCCAAAATCCGAATTCAGTTTTTATAATGCCTCTCATTTCATACCCATAATAACTTTTTTTCTCGAGCAAACTAAGGATATAGAGCCATAAGTTTCCCTTCTGTACTTTCTCCTTTAACCTGTCTAAAGGTCTCATAAATGTTTTACAGCTGTAAAAGATATAAATACGTTTGCTAATAAGTTTTACTATGGTAAAAGATATAAAAGTTGGAGTAATAGGCGTTGGGAATTGTTTTGCAGGCCTTTACCAGGGAATTGAATACTACAGGAAAATGAAGAATCCTAAAATTCTGGGTGCGATGGAGAAAATTGGAAATTATAGTGTGTTTGACATAGAATTTACCTCAGCTTTTGATGTTGCGGCAAACAAGGTTGGTATTAACTTAGTTGAAGCCGCATATTCAGAACCGAATAAAGTTTTTTGGGTTAAGAAGTCAGATGTGTCTAAAAGTAATGTAATAGTTAGGGAATCACCTGTATTAGATGGAGTTGGTTTGTATGTTCAAAATTTAATAAAGCCAGTAAAAAACAAACCTTTGCCTAAGTTAGAAAAAGAAATAGTGCAAAATATTGAAGACAGTAAAACAGAGATTCTTGTTAATTATTTGCCTGTTGGAAGCCAGAAGGCAACAGAGTTTTGGGCAGATGTAGCACTAAAGACCAATTGCGGTTTTATAAATTGTATGCCTGTATTTATCGCAAGCAACAATAAATGGGAATCATTGTTTCGAAAAGAGAGACTACCTTTGATTGGTGATGATATCAAAGGGGTTATCGGGGCAACCATCGTCCATAGGACATTAGCGCAGCTTAGCGATACAAGGAACAGCATGCTTGACACAACTTATCAAATAAACGTTGGAGGCAATACAGATTTTACAAATATGCTTGAAAGAGAGAGACTTGAAAGCAAGAAAATAAGTAAAACCGAATCTGTGCAAAGCGTGCTGCGAAACAGAGTCCCAGATAATAAAATTTACGTTGGTCCAAGCGATTTCATCCCATTTTTGGGCAATACCAAATTAGCATTTATTAGACTCGAAGGAAACATGTGGGCCGATAGAAAGTATAGCATAGAATTGCGATTAGAGGTTGATGATAAGGCAAATAGTGCGGGTATCGCAGCTGATGCAATTAGAACTTTAAAACTCGGGTTGGATAGAAAAATTAGCGGATGTTTGACTTCCGCCTCGGCCTTTTTAATGAAACACCCTCCAAAACAGATGCCTGACGAAGAAGCAAAAAAAGCATTTGATGGATTCTTGGCCGCCAAGACTGATAGATGATAGACTTGCTTAGACAAACACGATTCGGTAAAAAATCAAAAAACTGGATTGAAAGGTTCGCCACAAAAATACCATTAAAACCTAACCAAATCACCATATCAGCAATTTTTTTAGCTATTCTAGGGTTTTTAGCCATTTATTCTAATCAACTGTTACTTGGTTTTCCTCTATTCTTAATTTCGGGATTTTTCGATGCTATAGATGGTGCTGTCGCCAGAGCCAAAAACCAAAAGACAAATTTCGGATTCTTTTTGGATGGTGTATCTGACAGAATAGTCGAATTTCTTTTTATACTATCATTGCTCTTTCTACCATTCCCAGACGTACCCAAAGAGTTCCTGTTATTTACTCTTTTATTCTTTTCACTGACAATCCCCTATCTAAAAGCATACGCCGAGCATTCTAGGACTTTGACTCATGAAGAAGCGTTGCGAATGGGCGGGATTTTCGAAAGATCCGAAAGGTTGGTTTTATTTTACATGATACTTGCATCGGCTATTCTTGGTTTTGGAAGTGTATCTAGTCTCCTTCTTTTGGTTGGCATCTTGATTGCATTCATCACTTTTATTCAAAGATTTTACTATGTTATAAAGCATTATTCTAAA
>CAYIDG010000078.1:0-4144 GCA_964362055.1 uncultured archaeon
AAACACAAAGATTCAGGAAAGCAGACGACAATTATATTCTGAAAGCTTTCAGCGAAAAATACATTTTTAAAAAAAAGTTTAATGTTTGACTTTATATATTACTGTCCCTGTTTCTTTATTGGAATAAGCCACATTGTAATTTCGCGTTATTGAACCCAATGTTTTTTCGTCGTATATTGACCTCTTGTCAAGAATGAATTTTTGGTTTACCCATACATAATCTGCCTTGTCAAAATTTTTATTTTCCACATACAAGGAGGTCCTTTCTAGGTTATATGACACGCACTGCCCGTTTGCAATGAAAATTGAATCTTGAGGCGTGTTTTGCTTTATCCACTCAAAATCCTTCTGGTAGAAATCCCATGCTCTTGCCGCAAATATTGCCTTGAAAGCCAGTGTGAATATAACTCCCATAATGATTAAAGCCAGTATCTTGGAAAAAAACAACCTGATGCTTTTGTATTCTGCCAGCTTCATATAACCAAAAGCCCAGAATAATGCCAGGGCAGGAAAAGCGGGAAGAATAATCCTTGAGGTGGAGAGGCTGGCATTGATTATGTAGATGACCATCAATACGATATAGGAAACAATCCACACAACAAATATACTTTTCGATTCAGATTTTATTTTTCTCAAATCCGGTCCGTACTGTCCGTTAGTGCCAATCACTGTAATGCCCCAAATTAAATCCCCACCGCTGCAATCTTTAGATGGTGACCAGACAGAACTGCCGCTCTCTATAGAAGAATTAACAACAAAGACCATTGAATAGCCATTGACCAAAGACCAATTACTGCTTGGAACTATTCTTAAATCTTGCTGCCCTTGCAGACATTTTGACCTGTCCGGATGATTATAGGATATATCATAAGGTAGAACTGTTAAAGGCAGACAGTCTTCTATAAGAGAAAAATTCAGGTCAACGGCAAAATTTGTTTCGTTAGTTTTCGTTTCAACAAAAGTCTTAAACCTCTCCATGTCGGTCTTGAAATCTGACACGTCTGATGGAAGTGTTTCAGTAAGTGAGACAAGATTGAATGCGTCTTCTTTTACAGCAACCTTTATGCCGCCAAAACCGGACTCCTCTTCCAATATTTTTTTAATGCCATATTCTACTGCAGAAAATTTATTGTAAACCCTATCAAGTATGTTATTGCTGCTGACGATTTCTGCATATTGTGAAGTTTTAGTTGAAAAGACAAATGCTAAAAACAATGAAGTGATGAAAATTAGCAATACGATTAATGACGAGAATATACCTTTCATAGCAACCAAACCCTCAATTCCGCTATAGCAAAATATTTTATTCTAGAGTTTTCGAATACCAGGAATTCCCTCCTTGCAGAGAGCGGATTGATTTCTTCAGATGACATTGGATATTTTATGTCAATTTTTTGACTACTAACTTCAGTGAAGTCTTGGCAATTAGAATCTTTGCACTGAAATGGCGTTATAGAAATATCAAAAGCCATGCTTTTAGGCAAAATGTTAACTAAGCTAGTGTTGATGCTTGAAGCATCCAATGTATCCAAAATATTATTTTTATTCAGAACAATTAACGCGTCATTTGCCAATTTCGTTAGGTATAATCTGGTAAATTTATCATCTTGACCTTTTGAAGCAAAGAATAATGTACCTGAAATAATTACAATGGCTATAATTATTGCAAACAAAGAATCTAGGCTGAAGAAGAATCCCTTTATTGCCATAGAATAACATCCACGTAAACTATTTCATTATTATAAATTGCGAGCCTTCTTGAATTAATTACATAATTAGCATCTTTGGGTTCTTTACCATATTTTATTAATGCCGTAGCCAGAGTTAACTTGAATGCCAAAGTTTTACTTTCCACATCTTCCATATCTGCTATGTAAAAAACTTTACCATTATCGTAATTCCAATAGCCGAAGAGGGCTCTTGTTCGATCATCTTTGGCTGATATAATCTTGTTTAATGGCTTGTCTCCAGCACCTTGAAATAAAGCAGAAGACGCTTCCTTAAAATGAACCTCATCTCCTATGCTATAATTGGTTAGATATTCCAAAGACTCGACTATACCAATTGTTCCTTTACTTTCTCCACATCCGCTCATATCGAAAATGCATGCAACAGAACCATGTTCGTCCTGTATATATCTATTGCCTTCCGAGACAAAGTTCTTTAACCATTCTTTATGTGATACATTTAATTTTGGGTCTGTTGGATGGAAATCACCTACATTAATATCTGGATTCTCTGCAAATATCGAATTATAAAGGGACCTATTTTCTATCATATCGCCAAAACATTCTCTCTTATCTAAAATTTGATAGGCATTCCTAGCATTACTGCCCGGCATCTTATTGGAAGAACACCAGTAGAAATCCCAAATGGTAGCTGAATTATTTAATGCTTCTAATCCAAATCCTTCATTAATAGCCAGGTATGCAACTGTACCTTGTAACATACCATCCCCACCTATGATAGTACCGGTAAGGTTTCTTATTAGAAATAAAAATTCATATTGACTTATCCCAAGCAAATTTTTTACTTGGTTGTAATCAAGAGAAATAAACTTATTTAGTTTTTTATTATCGAAAACATGATTTTCCTTAGCTAAACCTAGATGCGAAATTTCATTAGTTCTATCCTCCCAATCAGATGGTAAACCGCGTGACTTTAAAAGATGATCTGAGATGGCAAGTGTAGATATTTCTATATTTGCCCTTTCGTCACTCTCCTTTATTCTAAAATTACTTTGGTTCCAAAATACTACAGAAACTGAAAATAATAGAGTTATGACTACCGAGACCATGAAGAATTCAGTCGATATTAGTTGCGCTTTAGATTTTTTGGATGATAACAATTTCATCACTGTTTGAAATTAAGTTCAAGCCCTTTTTGACATCGAACAAACGATGCGTCGAATTTGTGACATTTTGAATTATAATTGGGCATGAAAAAAGATTTTTCCCCGATTTGACAAAAATGCGCCTATTATAAGAATCAATGGTAATATTATAATCTTCGCCTTCTAACTTGGAAGGTATGTTAATCTGTGCGGAAGTGCCATGGCCATCAGACGCAACTTGGTTTATGGTGTTTTCGGTAGTTCTGCAAATCCTTTCTGCCTCGAGGAAAGTATTTACGAAACTAACGTCAGAATTCCTATTCGCATAAAGTATGAATGAAAATATAAACAAGATTATCATTGCTGCAACTGCGAAAATCGTTTCAAGGCCAATCTGTCCTTTCATTGGATGTTCACACCACTTTCTGTCTTATTAATTTGGATATAGTGGTAACCTGAGACAGATGTAAGATTTCCATAGACTTTTGCTTTAGTAAATGCTAAGACGTCATTTTCGCCGCTGCTAGATTTCAGCTTAAGCGATATGATAGTATCTTTTACATTGCTGCTAATGACATTTTGGGGGATAAAGACAAAAATGCGCTGAGTAGACCCTGTGCCTAGCGAATAGACATTATCTGCTGTGCTTGCTATCGTATTCACGGCATCTTGTGCTTGAGAAAAAATTACAGATTCGGAAGAATAAAGCAGGGAATAGTAAAATATTGTTGCAATTAAAAAGATTGCAAGTGAAGCGACAATAAGATATTCCAAAGAAACCTGTGATTTCATAATATATAATTATAGATTTTTCATGCCATATTAGTTCTACTGATTGCCAGTCGGGGTGTAAATTTCAAAGATGATATCTATTTCTAAAGTTAGGCTCGGTGATAGCACATATAAGATAGTTTAAATAGAGTCTAAAACTTCTTTCCAGTGACCAACTACTTTAACTTTCTGGAATATTTTTTTTATTTTACCATCCTCATCAATGACAAACGTAGTTCTTTCGATTCCCGTGAACTTCTTGCCCAGAAATCTCTTCTCCCTCCAAACGCCATATTTTCTGCAGACTTTCTTGTTCATGTCAGAAAGCAGTGGGAAAGGTAAATCGTGCTTGCCAGAAAATTTTTCATGGGATGTTTGGTCATCTGCACTCACGCCTAAAATTTCAGCATCTTTATTTTTGAATTTTTGATAGTTGTCTCTAAAACTGCAAGCTTCGATTGTACATCCTGGTGTCATGTCTTTCGGGTAAAAGTACAAAACTACTTTCTTGCCCCTGAAATCCGACAGCTTTACCTTTTC
>CAYIDG010000079.1:0-4120 GCA_964362055.1 uncultured archaeon
ATGATATCTGGGGGTTTGCTTTTCATATCGTTGAATCTTTTTGTAGAAATTGTAGGTTCTATCACCCAGGTGTACATAATACCCCGCCCTGTTTTATGGTATGTGTTTAATGTCATCGGCAGCGTTGCGCTAATTGCTGGGTTTGCTTCTGTGATGGCAGAGAGGCAGGTTGAGATAAATAATCTTATAAAAAGACAGCTGGAAATCAAAGATATCATGCAGTACTTGAAGGAGCAGTACTACAAGAAAGAACTGGGCGAAGAGGAATTGAGAAAACTTTATGCGGATTTGGTGGGGCAGCTGGCGGAAATTGAGGTGAAGATTAAGAGGCTTGAGAAGGGGAAGAAAAAGAAGTAATTATTTCTTCAGCTGCTTTCTTTTGTTTTTCCAAGTTTCAAAAAGCTTTTCAACAGCCTTGGGCACATCTTCCTCTCTTACATTCAGTTTTTTGGCAACATCCTGCAATATTCTATCTTTTTCATTTAGGTACTCCAGAGCCACATCACCGGACTTTATCTCGATTCTAACCAATCCGTCTGCAATTCTTTTTGTCTTGATTATGGATATGCATCCTATGTCGCCTGTGCTATCGCCGTGCGTTCCGGCACATGCCTCTATATCGAAGTTTTCCATGCTCACAACCCTGATTTGTTTGGAAGGGACATAACCGCCGGTATAGATTTCAAAGCCATATTTCCTCTCAGCCTCGCTTCTATCCATCAGAGTTTTTGTAATTGACAAATTTTTCTCAATGACTTCATTCGCCATATTCTCAATTTTATCTATTTGCTCATCTGTAAGCGCTTCGTAATGCGTTATGTCTATTCTTGCCTTGTCTACATCCTTTTCTGTTCCATGCTGGTGGCACCAAGAACCTATTACTTTATGGACAACGCCGTTGATGATGTGGATTGAATCGTGATGCTTTCTTAATTTGTCTCTTCTGTCTTTGTCAACTTTGCCTGTGACACGTTCCCCTTCTTTCAGACTTCCTTCAATCTTATGAACTATTACATTGCCTATTTTAGTTACTTCAACCACCTTTGCATTGTTGATATATCCTGTGTCATGCATCTGCCCACCTGACGTGGGGTAGAAACTGCTTTGATCCAAAATGACAAACTTATTATCAAAAATTTTCAACACTTTAGATTTAAACTCGAATATAGGAGGCTTTTCATAGTATAGAATTTTGGTGGATGGCAGATTGCTTAAGTCAAAGGGGAATTTCATTTCTTCAGCCTTATGTCCCATGTGCTTTTCGGTAATTTTTTGGTAAAAATTAGGCGGCGCTTCGATGTTCAATTGCTCGGGTGTAATTCCTTCCGATTCATACAATTTCATCAGATCTTCTTCTGGCACTCTTCTTCCGGCCAAGTCATCGACTATCTTCTGGCTTCTCTCAATGGTGTTCTTGTATCGCTTCTCCTCAACCTGCAGTATTTTTATTATGTCATCTTCGTGCTTTTTTAATTCAGGAAATAATCGCTTGAGATAATCGGCATGCCAAACAGCCACATCTTCAAGCTTTATTGGAAAATTAAATTTGCTGATAAAACTTAATGCTCTCCTTAAAATTACTCGCAGATTATAACCTCCACTAATATTACTTGGCAAACCAGAACCAGCAATTGCAAATGCTAGTGCTCTTGAATGGTCGGCTATTGCATACAAAGCTTCTAAAGGCAAAACTTTTTCTTCTAGCTCGCCCACAGATATATCCAACTTTTTAGCTACTGTTCTCCTTTGTTCATTTAAATCCCCTTCATCAGCATTCAATAAGCCAGAAAGCTTAGAATATTGTAGAAAGAACTTTTTGTCATAATCGATATCACATATTTTTTCCAATTTTTCTATTACAGGACCGAAAACAATGTCATAACTAGTTGGTGTGCCATTTGTTATCCAAGTAAACCTCTCATGCCCAGCCCCCATATCAATAATTTTGTCCTTCATTTCTCTGTAATTATCAATTGTGCCCGCAAACTCTGTAAATACTGCATTACCCAATTCCAAACCTTGAACATGATATTCCAAACTACTTCCAAAAGCGGTTGGTCCTAGCCAAGCATCTTCTATAAAAACTATCTCTTTGTCTGGTATACCAAAAACTTTTGTTAGCAATTCCCAGTCCAAATCTATACATTCGTCTTTCCAATATCCTTGTTTACCATCGTAAAGTGAAGTTTGTTGTATCATGCCAAAACATGTATAAGATTTTCCATTAATACCCGAATTGACTAGATCGTTAAACCTCAAACATGGCTGTGTAAGAATGCATGGGTTAGCTGGTAAATCAAAACTTACGTTTCCATTGTCTACCCTCAGAAAATCAACAATTCCTGCGATGGTGAAGTATAAATTGGGTATCCACCTACAGACGACTGGATAAGGTTCTATTGAAGTGTGGCCTTTTTTGATAAAGAATTTTTCAATAACTTTCCAAGTTTTTATGTAATCTAGGGGCTTCTTTGTAGGTGGGTTTCCGATGAAGTCATATGTTTTGCAGGTTGCATCATTGCAAGTTGTTTGCGCTGTCAATGTCCAAAAGAATTTCTTGCAATTGCTACACTGCCTCCTTTTGAAGTTTAATTCCTCGAATAACCTAACCTTCCAATATCGGTCTGGATTACTCTGGAATTTTTTAATTAAATTTCCCTTGTCCATATTTAATTCCCTAGATATATTTTTAGATTTTGTTTAGCAATCGAAAATTTAATTATTTTCTCCTTTTCCAACTTATGCAAATGATATTTTAGACTTTCGATAGGCCTATTCAGTTCTTTGCTCAATTCTTTAACACTAATACCATTCCTATTTCTAATAAGTTTTATTACTGAGTTCCTTGTTTGGTCAGGCAGCAATTTTAGCTGATTGGAGTTCAAAATATTTAATTTATCATATTTCAAAGGATGGTAAAATCCTGCAAATTTTTGAAATCTTTCAAAGTTCCACCATCCAGTAATTGTAATGTGATAGAACGGCTTCCTATTGCCAAATTTGCATTTTTCATTTATAATACTTGTATTTATATTAAATTCCTTTAACATCAGCTTTACATCGAGTATTATATTTTTTACAGTCATTCCCAATGAAATTTTCCTGCCTTTTATATGAACTGATCCCTCATCATCAAATAGAGCTTTAAGAAATTCTGTCTTTAGTTCTTTATTTGCATTTTTTATGTTCTTAGGGATGTGCTTAAAGTCATTTGATTGCAATCCAAAAAATTCGGTTAATATTATGCCTATAATTTTAGGGATTTTAATCTGAATAGTGTTATATCTTTTGTCAAAATATTCATCAAATTTTATTTCATTAAAAGTTTCTGACAGGTCTCTTTTAAACTGTTCAATCAACGGTCTGGATTTGTTTGCATAATATGTTCTATATTTATCACTGCCAGTGGCAGTAATTCCACCGTCTCCTACTAAATGCCCGCATATTCTTGCTAGATTTTTAGATAGTCTTAGAGGAAATTTTACATTCATTATACTTGTACCATTAGAACCTGATTTCAACTTTTCTATGTTATATTTAACTAACTTTGAAAGTTTTTCATCACGCAAAGCTATTAACTTTATAAACCATAAAGGACAAAATCTTATAGCATGTCTCCAGTTATAGATATAAGTATTATCGATTCTTTTTTTCGATAATTTGGATAGCTTTTTAGCTCCTCCGTATTTAGTTTTAATTGATGTAAAAAATTCATGTCTAGCCTTTTCTTTAATCCTTAAATAAACTCTGTCGTCAGGCAAATCCCACAAATCAACAATACTTTTTTCCTCCATATTCATCACCTCTTTTTCAACCTAATGATTATATGTCCGCCTAATTCTTGTGGCAACTGTTTAATTATCTTTATTTTTCCGCCTGGATATCCTTCTTTGTCAGTTGTTACATACTTGTGAACTGTTGATACTGGCTCGTCAAGTATTCGTGCTAATTTTCTTATCCAAATTCCTTGCGGGTATCTGCTTAGTTCTTCTGTTATTTCTTTAACCAACTTTGGTTTTTGTGGTCCTCGCATCATGAACACGTGTTCATAATAATTGCTCCCCAAGTATATAAAATTAACGTTGTATTTTTAATTACGATGCTCATAGAAAATATAAAA
>CAYIDG010000080.1:0-2764 GCA_964362055.1 uncultured archaeon
GACTGAGATTAAGAGGATGATTGCCGAGATGAACCCCAAGAAGGTTATACCGGTGCATACGCAGCATCCGAAGGAGTTCAAGAAGATTGTTGGGAAGGGAATAAAGGTGGAATATGCGAAGTTAAGTTTCTTTAAAAACTAATCAATATTTATTTATGAGAATAAGAGGTGATGATTCAAGCCAAGTATAGATAAATCGACATTTTATTCACTTGATAGTTGTTTGTGTGCTTTAACATTGTAAAGTAAGCGGTTGGTAGAAAACAATAGAACGACACCATTTCTTTAGTTTTTATGAATAATCAGAATAATGAAAATGGGACAATTAACAAATATAGTAGTACCGAAAGAAAAGACTTGCACCCAAGAGCCATAACTCTCCTAAGTCTCGCTTATCTTTATTTTGATCCACATCCGGATATATACCGAGGTATAGTAGTAGCTAAAGCAGGGTATGATGCTAAATTGAGACGATCTCAAAGAACAGGCATCGAAGTCCTTAATCCAGACGGAACTGTTATTTCTGGGTTGTTATGGCCAGATTACGAAACTGTTCCATCAAGTACAGATAAACGTAGTGGACGAAGTATATTGCAACGAATTTCCGACCTATATGAGGAGGGTGATACTGTGCTTGTAAGGCGCAGGGGAAGTTTTGCTGGAAGAAGCGGACCACTTCCATTATTTGGACCTCTTATCTCGGTAAATAGCGAAGACAATGCTACTTTAAATGGCGCTAGAATAGAAACAAAAATTGGTGACAAGCAGATACTTCATTTACCCATTGTCGAAAGGATAAGGGGTAGGGATATAAGTTATGGTATTGGCTATGTTAACTCAGGGGTTGGTACGTATCTTGTACCGGCATTAATCGATAGGGCAGATGACAAAGTCGGCAGTATTTTACCAGAAGTAAATATCTTGAGTAATCGTAGAAATTTTATTGTTGGTGAAATGCCAATACCTGCTACTGAGAAACATGATGACAGTTAAGATTCAAATATTAGAAAAACTACATAAGATTATAAATTTCGTGCATGCGTCACACGGTTACAGGAGAAGCGTAGACTATCGTATCCCCGCGGACAAGAAGAGTACCCAGTTTCATTTTATTTTCCCCATTATTTCTAGTTACCTCAGCCTCGTCTATCCATAGATTCAGATGAAGATCCAAAGCCTTCAGAACACCGTTAATCTCTTCCCCGTTCTTCAGCTTGACCATTACCCTTTTGCCCTTGGCTCTGTCTAGCGCATCAATAGGTCTGTCTGTCATCGATTCACTTTAGTTAATATGCAGTGCGGTATTTAAGTGTTTTTTAATTCTGGGGATATAAGAATATAAATACTGATGAGGAAGTTGTAGTATGTCTGTGTGGCATGGGGAAAGAGGAAGAACCCCTACAGGAGCAAAGTTCGAGCGCATCAGGAAGAAGAGGAAGTATGAATTGGGTTCTTTGCAGTTATTAACCAAATTGGGCAAGGAAAAAAGGATTCATGTGAGGACAAAAGGCGGGGGGGATAAGGTCAAGGCTGCTGATGTGGAGTTTGTGAACGTGCTTGACAGGAGGACAAAGACTGCGAAGAAGGTCAGGATTTTGGATATACTGGAAAACCCGGCAAACCTTCACTACGTGAGAAGGGGCATTCTGACCAAGGGCGCGATTGTAAATACCGAGATGGGCAAGGCAAGGATTACGTCCAAGCCATCGCAGCACGCAGTCGTCAATGCCATCCTGCTAGTAGAAAAATCTTAAAGTTTTCTTCCAACCTTTTTCAGGCCAGACCTCATGTGCAATATCCATTTCCAATAAATTTTATTGCATCCGCCGCAGTACTTTCGATGCCCGAAATCCAGCTTCCTGTGGGGGCAGAATTCCTTTAGATCCACGACTTTGGTTGCCTTCCCCATTATCCTTGTCGTCTTGCTGTATGACTTCAAATACGATTTGTAGGAGTCAATATCCATAAGAATACTTTGGTGTTAAATAATTATATGATTGATATACACTGCCATCTGACATTTCCCGGGTTGGATGAAATTAAAAATAGAGTTATACTTGATGCAAAAAATTCCATGCAGGCAATTGTGAATTGCGGGTTGTCCGGCGATTATGAGAAGGCATTGGAAATCGGCAATAATCATCCGGATTTCGTAAAATTATCACTAGGAATTCATCCCGAAGATATAATAAAAATGACCGATGAGGAAATAGAGAAGAATTTGGATTTCATAAAAAACCATGCAGATGATATAGTGGCAATTGGGGAAATAGGCTTAGACAGGTATTGGGTTAAGGATGATGAACAAAATGAAAAGTGCAAGGAAATTTTCATTCGATGCTTGGATATTTCTAAGGAATTGGACTTGCCGGTAATTCTGCACAGCAGAGACGCCGAGGAAGATGTTTTCAGATTGATTCGCGAAAACAATGTCAAGCGGGCAGTGTTCCATCACTATTCTGGAAGCATGACGCTAGCCAAGCAAATAATTGAAAGCGGCTACTACATTTCGATTCCAACTATAATAAAGACTTCCAAGAATTTGAAAAAGATTGGAAAAAGTTTTCCTTTGGACAGGCTCATGACAGAAACGGATTCTCCATTCAATTCGCCCACTCAGGACAAGATGAACTATCCGTACAATGTGAAATTGACCTTGATGAAGATTGCCGAATTGAGGAATGAACCGTTTGAGATTGTCGATAAAATTACAACGGAAACTGCGATTAATTTTTTTAGATTAAAGTAATATGAAAAAGTGTTT
>CAYIDG010000080.1:2774-4079 GCA_964362055.1 uncultured archaeon
CGGCGATGGCATCAATTTATATTTTCGCATAGCATATAAAATTATATGGATGGGGATGTAAGATTGCAACCTTATGAATTGATTGCAGGGGTTAACTCTTGGTTAGATACTTATGAACGTGCTTTAGGCCCTATTCGAAGAATGGGTGGAAGAGTTCTTCTTGGTACGGATAGAGTTTTTTTAGGTATGCCCGACAACAGTGATTACAGTGGTGAACCATTAAGTCGAGATGCCGCTGCTTATGTGCAACAAACTATTGAAGGCGATGAAATTTTAGGACAAATCTTTTCTAAGAATGCTGGTTTAGATTTGACTGATGATACTCACTTAACGAAGGGTGTTAAATGGTGGTTTTTCCATTTTTATTCTAATTTGTATACAATTGAAAGACTCATAGGAGAAGCTAGTCAAACACCTAGTCATCCGCTAAGTTATGCTCTTCTTTTGCATCTGTACCATGAAGTTAGCGACAGCGGACTGGGGAATAAACAACGACACCAAGAAGGCACTGGTTTTGAATATACATTCTTAGGAGAGGTTTCTAGAGAAAGAGGTTATGGTGATATATCTCAAGAGACGTTAAGAAGATTTAATCATGTAGGTAGACAAGTAATGTATGGACATCTAGCATCTGAACCTGGAGGGTGGGACCTCATTTTACCAGAAGAGTTAGTGCCACCAAATAACTTAGACAAGGATTTTGTGCCTATTCCAATAATTCCACTTCCATCTCCAAGTACTGAGGAAGAAGAAAGAGCAATGGAATTTTTTAAAGCGTTAGTAGTAGAAGAGCCCCAATATAGGTTGATACCAGAAGGCAATCCTCCTATAGCTGAATTCCGAGAGGACGAAAGTTATCCATACTAAAGTATCATCTAATAAGCGACACTGATAATTGACCTTAGCCTAAGCAAAATAATTTTAATCCAACTTAAACCTCAAGAAAGCCCCAATACCAGACAATTCCTTGAATTGCCTGCCTTCTGGAGTATCGCCAGATATATATTCTATTTTAGCCCCTAATGCAACAGCCTTCTCGGCAACAACATCCCCAAGCTCTTCTGTGGATTGAACTTCAAGTTTTTTGCCGCAAGTGTCACAAACCTGACTTTCCACAGCAGCCCTAGGCAATTCCTCCTCCAAATAATGCCCATTCTGGCATCTCAAATTTGCCTTAACCCAGTCAAAATTCTCTGATAAAAGTAAAACATTAACAGCATTCAACTCCAACGCCTTCATAGTCTGAGTATAACCATACACAACATTACCTCCCTTCTGCAATTCCGCCAAGAATTTCTGCATCAG
>CAYIDG010000081.1:0-3914 GCA_964362055.1 uncultured archaeon
AATTTCTTCTTTAACGCTTCTCCAAACCCCACTTTAATTAACTTTTTCCTCGCTTCGTTAAACGATAAATTATGTTCGTCCGCGTACTCTTGAACAACCTCATTAAAATCTGTTCTGAATGATACTCCCTTAATTCCTGTGGGATTACAATCTGGCCCCTGCTCGACATTTTTGTTACATCGAATTCCCTTTCCATATGTATCACCTGCATATATTCTTACTAGTAAGATTTATATACTTATCTTATTTATATAGATTGCAGAGTTGGGCTCGTGGCTGTGTTTTGTTGCTGGTTAGCTTGTGTGCAGGATGAATGCAGGCTATGAGTGGTTTGGGGTAGTCTAGCTATTCGAGAATGAGTTCTTTACCCTTGGCAAATTCAGCAGTGAAAAAATCCAGCGCTTCAAATCTCCCTAAAACAGCAGGTGCTTCATCAGAATCGGCTATTGCAACTTTTGTCTCAAATTCTTTGCCTGCTACTCTTAACTTTATTGTATGAACAAATACCTTTAGCTCATTTGGTCCAAGTCCTTTTATTAATGCCTGCTCCCCAGTTGTAACATTGTCAACCAAAATTTCTCCTATATCTTTTGGCAACAGCGTAATATCCGCTCCTGTATCAACTAGCACTTTGTCGATTCCGCACCACAACCCGTGCCTAGAAAGAGCTTCAATGCAAATAAAAGGTGCCAAAATCTTGCCAAAGAGCCGACTATCTTTTTTGGTATATTGGAACCTCATTTTATCATCCAAATAAAACTATGACAATGTCGTCATCGGATTCCCAAGCTACCGAGACTCTTTTGTCAGGATTTTCCTTTTTTAATTCTAAAAATTTATCTTTAGGGTGTTTGCCTCTCCATGCTTCTCTACCCTCAATGCGAATGACATATTCATATTTTCTTCCCATATAAACACCAATTATAGTTAAGCTAACAAGAATTTAAGCGTTGTTGTAAATGTGGATATAATTAGGTCCGTAACTGTGTTAGGTTGCCTGCTTGGTTCGGCACAGGACGATTGTAAGATCTGTGTGGTTGAATGGTGGGCTATAGTATTTTAAATGTCATAACCGATCAAGCGGACTTATGCATCTACTTTCTTTTTGATCTTCGCTATTTCTTCTTCTGCAAATGCCGATGCAAGTTTTAAACTGAGCTCCTGGAGAACCTTAACCTTAGGATTTTCCTTATTCAGTCTGTACATATCTGCCCTGCCTATAGACCTTGTTTTTACTATTATTTTTTGGTCAACTAAATCTTTCCACATCTTATCTAGCGTAATTCTGGATACACCCGTTTCTTCAGAAACCTGGCTTTTTGAGTAGTCGAAGCTGTCAAATGTTAGAAAGAAGTCTAATACTTTCACAGCAGGTGTTTCTCCGAATGTTTCAACGAATATGGAGTTTTTTGTTTCCACCATTTTCACCTATATTTACTTGCAACAGACATATTTAAATAATTATTCATTTAATGTATACTAATTATACAATAGCTGAGTTGCGCTATTATGAAAATTAAAGATGACAAAGAAATAGAGCGCATACTGCTAAAAAAGCTTTATACCATGGGCTGCTGGGGCACAAGGCATACTTCTGAGAGAAACCTTCCAAAGGGATTCCCGCCTCATGTCAGGAAACGCGTTCTGGAGATTGCTGAAGAACTCAGAAAGAAGGGATTTCTTGTCAAGTTCCCCACGCATCACGATTATCAGTGGTATTTGAACTGGAAATTCAAGAAAGAGGTAGAAGAAAAGATTATGGGCTCGTAGCTGGGCTTGGCTGATGGTTTGGCTCGACTCGTAAAATTAATATCCCTTTTTCTTGTCAATCGCATTTGACAATTTTCCTGTTTTAAGGAATTCGCGCAGATTTGTGCAAAAGATGTCCATCAATCGGCTGTTAAGTTGGGGCGTATAGCCTGCGTAGTGAGCCGTTATTATCACATTCTTCATGCTCCACAATTCACTCGACACCGAAAGGGGCTCTTCCTCAAAAACATCAAGCCCAGCTCCCGCAATCTTGCCGTTTTTCAGCGCTTTGACTAGTTCCTTTTCATCTATAACCTGTCCCCTGCCTATATTGATGAGAACAGATGTTTTTTTCATGGCCGTAAACTCTTTTTTGCCTATAAGATGCTTCGTTTCGGGTGTAAGCGGAAGGGACACCACAACATAATCGCTTTCTTTGAGAAGATCGTGCAACCTTGACTTCGGTACAAGAATGTCTATAGGTCTCGGTTTCTTGTTGCTCCTGCTCATACCAAGCGTTTTGCAACCGAAAGCTTTACACAAGCGTGCTATACTGCTGCCTATATCGCCAGAACCGACTATTCCAACTTTTTTCCCATAGAGTTCATCAGCTTCCTCGAATTTTGTCCATTCTTTTTTCTGCTGTGCCGGTATTGCTATATTTAGGCCCCTGTTTATTGCAAGCATCAAGGCAAGAGCGTGCTCGGAAACAGTGGAATTGTACGCTCCCTTGGAATTTGTGATTAGAATATCGCTTCTTTTTATTTCGTCTGTTAGAAACTTATCGACACCTACGAAGGATCCATGTATCCATTTGAGATTTTTGTATTTGCCGACATTCTCCACCCTGTCCCTACAAAAAATGATATCTGCGCTATAATCATTGTCCTTAACAACGTCTACACCGAATGCACGTATTTGCGCAATCTCTTTTTCGCTTATGTCCCTTAGAACAGCAACCTTCATCGATATACAATAGTTTGTAGATATTTATTCTTTCAATCCAAAACCTTCCTATATATTGGACTCGTAGCCTAGTTTGGTTACCTGCTTGGTTCCCAGAAATATCTCTGGCAGGTAGAACTAACGTTTTCAGCAGAAATAACGGCACTTTCGAGCATAAAACACACGAATGATTAAGTTCCATACAAGGCCAAAAATTCTTTCGTCTGCCTGAAGAATTCCTTTAGCGTGAACTCTGCAAGTTTTTTTGGCGTGTCTTTCTCGACCGAGTCTATCAAAGACTGGAAATACCGCTCTTTTTTTGCTGAAATGTTAAGCAACGGGAATCCTTCGTCCAGTAAAGTCTTATTTAATATCAGCCTGCATATTCGTTTGTTTCCATCAAGAAATGGATGAATTCTATAAAGACTATAATGTGCTAACGCCGCCTTTTCAATTGGATTCAATCTTGTCGATTTATACCACATCACAAATCCATCAATTAATTTGTTTAGTTTGCTGTAATGCGGCGGTTTGTAAGCGAGTTCTTTTCCAAGAGGATTTTTGGTATCCTGCATGTGCAAATAGACTTGTTGCCTCCTTATCCTGCCGGGCGTTTTTCCTTCAAAGCTGGCCATTATTGTCTTATGCAATTCGAGTAAATATTTTTTGTCGAAAATGTGATTTTTTTTTATTGATTCGACCGCATTGAGCATGTTTTTGCTGATTTGTTCACGCATGTTTAATTGCCTGTTTTTTTCAAAAGCATTCTGGACGTCTCTAAGGCCGACATTAACGTCTTCTGTCGTAAGCGTGGTTAGCGTAAAAAGAATTATGCTGTCAATTTCATGCTTTCGCTTCTGACTGCTTGAAAGCAAAGAAAATGCGTTGTTGAAAGCGTCGCGGAAAAGCAGTGCTTTTATCAGGTCGTCTTTTGAAATTATTTTATTTTCGTAGTGTTTTCCAGACAATTTTGATATTATTTCCGACTTGAATGAGTATTCGGTCCTTGATATGTCACTTCTCGATGGTTTTTTTGCACCGACATATTTGCTGAACGTCTTCGACTTATTTGAAACAAAATAGCTTAAGTCAACGTAATAGTATTTTTTCCCACTAATGGTTTTTGTTCTCAATGACATACTGTATTTAGGCTGATAAAAATATTTAAGGTTATCAGCCTAACTGTTCTGTTTAGGCTGATAAAAGCCGCTAAAAGATCG
>CAYIDG010000082.1:0-3907 GCA_964362055.1 uncultured archaeon
AAAAGTCCTTGGTGCCGACATCAAAAGGGATTATGTGGAGGGGCTTCGTTCTGGAAAAGCCCCGTTCAAGGATGTGCACTTAGAGAATTTTCTCAGAGAAACAGTTTCAAATAAAAATTTCATGCCGACTACAGATACCTCAACCGTAATAAAAAATTCGGACATAATCGTGATAACAGTTGGGACTCCAGTCAACAACATGTTGCAGCCTGATTACTTGCAACTAACTTCAGTTTTAGATGAAATCGCAAAACATGATATAAGAAACAAACTGATCATAATGAGATCGACATCCTCACCAGGCACACTGGAGGGATTAGTTAAAAACACGCTAGAAAAGAAAACAAAGCTTGTTGAAGGCAAACATTTTTTATTGGCTGCATGCCCAGAAAGGATTGTAGAGGGTAAGGCTACTATAGAATTGTACGAAATACCTGAAATGGTGGGTTGCATGCAAGAAGATGCTGGTAAAATTGTGGAGGCTCTTTTCAAAAAATTAGACGACAGGAAAGATATCATTCATGTCAAACCTAAAGAAGCGGAATTGGCAAAACTATTTACAAACGTTTACAGGTATGTGAATTTTGCCCTGTCAAATGAATTTGCTATGATTGCCCACGAATATGGGCTTGATGCGCATAAGGTAATAGATACTGCTAATTTCAAATACAAAAGAGGCCCTATACCAAAGCCTGGGCTGGTCGGGGGTCCTTGCTTAACCAAAGATGGCTACTATATGTCACATGGAATGACTCACTCTGATTTCATTTTAATGGCGTGGAAAGTAAATGAGTACCTGCCTTACTATATTGTTAACCGAATGAAAAAGGAGATGACAAATCTGAATATGGATGCAAACAAATCTAAAATAGGTGTCCTTGGGTTGACTTTCAAATCTGGTAGCGATAATCTGACACATTCGCCTTCGAAGAAAATTGTTGATATAATTGGTGCATTTAACGACCAAGTAAAAGTTCACGACCCGTATGTTCCAGATACACATGGGTTGGAAGAAACTGTCAATGCTTCTGATGTAGTTATTTTGGCGATGAACCATCCGGAATTTCAAGGATTAGAGGACAAAATAGAGAAATCCGATTGCAAACTTCTGGTAGATTGCTGGGGGATGCTAGACTCGAGTAAGTTCAAAAAAGTAAAATACATAGGCTTTGGTAGAGTCTGGTAGAGTTATTTTAACCACGGATATTCTTTTGCATCTGTATTTTTTAAAATTGATTCGATTTCCCTTTTATACCAACTGTAAGTCAATTTCAATCCGTCTCTAAGACTGATTTTTGGATCATAACCCAGTAGTTTTCTCGCTTTTGATATATCTGGTAGCCTTCTGGTTGCACTGCCCTCAGGTCTAACCACGGAAAATACAGGCTTAATTTTCTTGCCAGAAATCTGGCTTAACATTTTTATCAAACCGATAATTTTGTATTCCTCTCTATCATTTCCCAAGTTGAAGACATCATTCGCTCCTTCATCCTTAAATGCTGCATTTATTATTCCGTCGATGATATCATCAATGTAACAGAAGCTTCTGCTCTCACTGCCGCTCCCCTGGACAGTAAATTCTTCATCAAGGACAAGTCTTTTAATAAATTCTGGGATTACATGCTGCCACCCCATTCGCTGGCCATACGCGTTATGTATTCTCACAACACTCGCATCAAAACCGTATTTTCTCCCGTAACTGAAGAAAATGACTTCTCCGGAAATTTTAGTAGCGGAATAGGACCATCTTGGATTTTTTGGGTCTGGTATTATCAAAGGATGGTTTTCTTGAGTAGGAAATGTGCTTGGCTGGGAATACACCTCTGAGCTGGATGTGAAAAGAACTCGTTTCACATTATTTTCTTTCATCGCCTTTGCGACGTTCAGATTTCCAATAAGCCCGACTTCTAAACCGAGATCAGGATACTCGTAAAAAAACCTTGTGCCTTGCAAAGATGCCAAATGAAACACAACATCCGAATCTTTCATTGCGTTTTTAATTGAAGTGTAGTCCCTTATATCGCCTTCGATGAACTCTATTTTATCCTTCACATCATTCAAGTTCTTTTGACTCCCCCTCCAAGAATTATCGAAGACTGCTACTTCTTTTCGCTTTTCAACCAATTTTTCAACTAAATGGCTGCCAACGAATCCAGCTCCTCCGGTTACAAGTATTCTCTCAGGCATATCAATAAACTCCAAACTTTATTTTAAATACTTGAACTAGTGGAATAGACGAAACATAAAGAATAATGGTAGTGAATAATCAGTCAATTATTTTTGGCTCTGGGAGTGGGACTATGAACTTACCTTTGAACCCGTTTTCCTTCAGCTTTTTCACCAAATCGTCGGCGATATGCCAAGAAAGCAGTATCGCATACTCAGGCTGGTCCTTGAACAGTCTTTCCTCATCGACAATAGGCACATGCGTTCCTGGGGTGTACAAGCCTATCTTGAGCGAACCCTTGCGCTCGCATATGTAATCCAGCAAGCTTCCATCAAGATTGAAAAATCCTAGGATAGTGCTTGCCCTTGCAGGCGCACCTATGCCTACAATCCTGTTCCCTTCTTGTTTTAGACCAATGAGCAAATGCAATATCTTGCGCTTCACATCGAACAGCCGATTTTTAAACTCTTCATACGCTTCCCTGCTGTACAGTCCTGCCTTCTCTTCTTCGCTGATTAACAACTGCACCCGAGAACTAGAATCCCTTTCTCCCTTCATCGCAAAAACCCTTATCGAACCGCCGGATGACGATATCCTCTCCGCATCAACAACTGTGAAACCATGCCTCCTGTGCAATTCAACAAGCGCCTTAACCGAGTAAAAGCGCAGATGCTCGTGATATATCGTATCAAACTCCAGCTTTTGCATTATGTCCATCAGATATTGCGATTCTGTGACAAACACGCCATCGTCGGAAAGAAGTTTATTAATCCCACTGAGGAAAGACGGCAAGTTATTGACATGTGCAAAAACATTTGTTGCAGTTATGGCCTTAGCCTTCCCATGCTTCTCAACAATCTCCTCTGCCACCTTCTCGCCGAAGAAGTCATTAATTGTCGGTACCCCATTCTTCTCTGCAATGAAAGCAATCTTGGTCGGTTCAACCCCCAGCACGCGAATTCCTTTGGCTTTAAAGCCTTGAAGAAGAGTCCCGTCATTGGAGCCTATATCTACAGCCAAATCCTTCTCAGTCAACTTGTATCTGTCAGCAATCAAGGATGTCAGTTCACGAAAGTTGTCTATCAGCATTTTCGTCATGCCTGTCTGGTATGGGTATTCGGAATGGAAAACCACTTTCGGGTCTATGATGTAATCTATTTGCACCAGGCCGCAGGATGGGCATCTGCACCAGTTCAATGGAAATGTCATCTCTGGCTCCCGCAGCTTTTCAGGCGTCAGATGCTGCTGGACTACCGGCTGATGCCCCAAGGAAAAAATAGGCTCCAGATCTTTGCTGTGGCATATCTGGCATTCCATTACAGGACCGACCATATTTTCACGCGCCCCAAATTGCATACTATCAGTATGCCGGATAATGATTTAAATATATGAAAGCCTTTCCCATTAAAATAAAAGCAGGCAAGAGGTTTAGTTGGTGAAAGAATACAAAGTGGATTTCAAGAAATCGGATAAAATCAGTTCATTAAAAGCTCCTCTTATGCCACTGAATGAGTACATGACCGCACACAAGGGGTTGGTGATACCGTGCCACGACATAATTATCCAGTACAATAGCGGCGCTTTGCTGGTAAGAAGGAATGTATACACGCCTAAGGACATCCTCTGGCCCATAGGTGGCAGGATAAAGCGGGGGGTGAGAATCGAAGATTCCCTGAGAGAGAAAGTCAAGGAAGAATGCAATCTTGAGCTGGAAGAGATCGGAAGAGCACACGTCTAAAC